>NZ_JBNZCE010000039.1:0-42481 GCF_050589265.1 Actinoplanes sp. G11-F43 | reverse complement strand
CCCCGCCCCCCCCCCCACCGCACCACCCAGCAGCGCCCCGACACAGAAGGTGAGTAGCACACTCGTACTGACCAGCACCGCGTGGATACGCCCGGCATGGCTCGATGTCGCTCTCATGAAGATCCTCTCGATTCTCGGATGATGGGTACAGATGAGCGGTCAAGGTTGCGAGGCCGCAGCGAGGCCGCCCGCACTCGACCGGCTGAACTAGGGCAGCGCTCCCCGCGCGCGGTCGGCTGCGGAAATGCCGCCCTGTGCGGTCAGGTGCGCGCCCAGATGGCGACCCAGTCGACCTGCACGTTGCCGTTGGCGGAATCGGCCGGGGCTGTCTGCGTGGTCTCGGTCTGCAGAACCCAATGCATGGGGGTGCTCGGAATAACAGCCGTGTTGGTGGTGGCGCCGATGGTGACGCCGTCGAGAAGGAACTTCACGCTCTGCGGGGTCCACTCCGTGACCGCCGTGTGCCAGGAGCCGTAACGAGCCGTGGTCGAGTAGGCATCCTGAGTGCGCGGGTTGCCTTTGTAATGCATGAATGCCTCGATAGTGCCGTTAAGGTTGCCCTCCGGGAAGTCGATTTCCCCCCGGTTCCAGTTGCCGCCCGGGTAGCCGGGCTCAGAGTCCGGCCAGAGCAGCCACGCGGTCTTGTACCCGGCGAGGTTGGCCGGCTGATCGACGCAGAACCGGACAGCGTACCGGCCGTACGTCAGACCGTCGTAAGCGCTGGCGTGACCGGCGATCTTCGGCACCGGGGCGGACACCAGATGCACTCCGTTCTCGGTGTGTAGGTTGATGTTCATCAACCCCGCGGAGACACTGACGACCTTGCCCGGGTCGTGGGTGCCGTTGCCCCAGGTGTCCTTGAACCCGCTGTAGGCGTCCCACTTGGCGGAGACTGCGGCCGGGAAGCTGCCGCGAGGTACAGCGGTGGAGAAGTCATCGGTGAACACCTGCCGCCAGCCGGGCCGGTCGCCGGCCGGCAACGGCTCGCCGGAAGGGTCGTTCGCCGATGCTGGTACCCGCCAGACCTGAGCGGGGCCGCCGTCGCAGGTGTACACCCAGATCGGGTTGCCGTCGGTGGTGCCGGCCCCCTTGTCGGCCAGGCACAACCCAGAGTTGTTATTCACGATCGCGCCCTGGGCGGTGATGGTCCACACCTGGGCGGGGCCAGCGTTGCAGTCCCACAGCCACACCGGGGTGGTCGAGACCGTGCCCGCGTTCTTGACGGAAAGGCAATGGTTGCCCTGTACCCGGATCGTCCCGTCGCCCGGCATCCACCACCGCTGCTGGGTGGACCCGTCACAGGTCCGTAGCTGGATGGGGTTGCCGTCGGTGAGGACCGCGTCCTTGTTGTCGAGACACTTCCAGGCGATCCCGGTGATCGGCCCGCTGGGTGGCAACGCCACGGCGGGCGCGCTCGGTGCCACGACAAACACGGCCGCAACGGTGGTGATCAGAATGATCCAGGATCGGGTGCTGCGGGCGCCGAACGAGCGCGCCTCGGCGTTCGGAGAGATACAAGACGTCATGCAGGCCGCCTTCACGAGCTGGACGAAAGGGTTGCCGACCCAGCTTGAGCTCTGGCAGCCGCGGCCCAACCCATGGAACGTCTCAGGCTCTGTTCCACCCCTCTGAGCTGCGGGAACGCAACCATTCTGGAACGGCTGAAACAGGAGAGCCGGCTAGCCTCACGACCCCTGCCACTTCTTTACGTGCCAGATCACCTCAGACTCCACCCGTGTGCCGCGCGGCAGCTCAAGCACGCCCTCGTCCACCACCTTGTTCTGCTCGAGGGCGTGCCGGCCACTGTCATCAACACTGATGACATAAAACGCTGCTCTCGTGCCGACCGGCTCCTCCAACAACAGTTGGTGCGACGAGGTCACACCACGTTCGGGGCGGATCAGGTACGCCTTGGCGAAGTAAACGCTGTGTGGGTTGCCCGGGTCCACGTCCGGGACTTCCTCGATCAGAAGGTAGGTGCGGTCCTCAGCGAGGGCACACGCGGGGCGCATCGCCACCCCCATGGACCTCCCGCTGATCGACGGAACCTGCAGGGCGACCCGGTGCGACGGGCAACGCCCAATGCGGTACGTGTACACGGCGCCCGAAACCACCACAGCCAGCAGTGCAACAGCCCCGGATACCCACCACCGGTGTTCCCGGAACCACCTGAGCATGCCGGCCGAACGCGGCTGAACGCCTCGTTGCGCATGCTGAACCGAAGGATCCTGCAGCACCTCGACGGCGTCCCAAAGCTCGCCCATCCGAGCCGCGCTGGTCCCGCACACCTGAGCCCAACGGCACGCTTGCTCGCGTGTGGGCACCGCCGCCCCGGAAAGCCACCGGCTCACCGACGCCTTCGACGAAAGCACCTGCCGGGCAAGGCCGGACAAACTCAGATCAACAATTTCGCGCCCAAGGCGCATCTCTTCGGCCAAAGCCGACACCGGGGCCGGCAACCCGTCGGGCAGGGGCGCCAACGATCTTCTCGGCTTCTGTCCGGCACTCACCAGTCCTCCAACCAACACCCGAACAGGCCCCCGGTCCGGCGCCCGGTGGTGTCAGTCTCGGGCGCACTCCTTCCGGCAGCCTGTGACCGCACCGGGCCGTGCCGCCCGCACATCACGTGTCCGTCGCGATCCGGATCGATACGGTGCATCAACGCGCCGCGCTGATTGGGCAGCAGTGTCCATCTGTGAGCGACCACGGACCCACCGTAGTGCGCCCGGTCACACGCCGGTGGTCACGAATGCCGTTGTGCGTGTCGTTGTACACCGAATCGTGAGTGGACACGGGGACTGTTAGACAAACGGCTCGGGCGCAGTGACGGTGGTGCTCGATCAGCGAACGATGGTGGGCGTGATTGCCCGGACCTCATCGGCTGCGGTGGCCTGCCCGGATTGCGGGAAGCTCAGCGAGCGGGGGCCGACACGTGCCGCCAATGCCCCGGTTTGGTTCGCCAAGCCTGGAGAACGCCCTCCTGCACTTGAGTACTACCCCCTGGCAGGACCTGGTACGACTGGCCCTGTCAGGCGCTCGCACTGACCCTAGGCAGTGGTGTCATACCAGCATTACGCCAGGTGACGCGGCGTCGTGCTCTGGTCAGGGGATCAGACAGTAGCCGCCTCGGTTGCCGCTCGACGGCGACCTTGCCGTCAAGTTCGCTCGTGACGGCTGAGTTGTTCCAGAAGATCTACGGCGCGCAGTTTCTGATCCGTGGTGAGGCTGAGGACCAGGGAGATGAGTTTCTTGGTGACATCGGCGGTGGCCTCGCCGTTGTCGGCTTCGGTCAGGCCAAGCCATTGTGCCAGCAGGGTGAAGTCCAGTTCGTAGAGCTGGGCCAACTCCCAGATTACGGCCGGGTCCGGCTGGCGGATGACGCCTCGCTCGATCTGCGACAGGTAGGCGTTGGGGCGCCCGGTGCGGCGTTCAACCTCGCGCAGACTCCACCGGCGGTACTGCCGGGCGCGCCGCAGTGTCTCGCCGACGGACCCCTGCGCGGCATCAGGCGCCGGTGACGTATCTGAATTTGTCGTACCCGTCGGGGATGATGCGCCGCGTGCCATGGCCCCAGCCTAGGCCGTGCAGATAGACCCCGAACGGGTAAAACAACTTGCGAAGCAAGTTAGCAAACCTGCAAAGTGACTTCGCACTTACCGAAGGAGAACGCAGTGAACGTCGCTGAGACCGTGACGAACAACGTGGTACTGCCCCACGCCCGCTACGCGAGGACCTGGGACTCCATCATCGTGGACCCGCAGGTTAAGGACCGGCTGCTGCGATGGGCGGTGCTGAGCCTGCGCCTGCGAGACCGGCTGCCGTTCGAGGCCACCGCGCTGCACGGACTGATGCTGTTGTACGGCCCGCCGGGGACGGGCAAGACCACCCTCGCGCGGGGTTTGGCGCAGCAGCTGGCCCCGGTGATGGTCGGTGGCCGGGCGCGGCTGATCGAGTTGAACCCGCACGGGCTGATGAGCGCCGAGCACGGGCAGTCCCAGCAGAAGGTGACCGAGTTGCTGACCGGACATGTCCCGGCGCTGGCCGACGACGGCCTGCCGACGGTCATCCTGCTGGACGAGGTTGAGTCGATGGCCGTGGCGCGCAGCGAGGCGTCGTTGTCGGCGAACCCGGCCGACGTGCACCGGGCGACCGACGCGGTGCTCACCGCGCTCGATGACAACGCCGCCCGCTATCCGCATCTGCTAGTCGTGGCGACTTCCAACTTCACCGGGGCGCTGGACACGGCGTTCCTGTCGCGGGCCGACGTCGCGGTCGAGGTTCCCCCGCCGGACGCTGAGGCTGCTCTGGCGATCCTGGCGGGCACGCTGCGCGACATGGCCGCCGCGTTCCCCGCCCTGGCTGAGCTGGCCGACGACCCGGGCCTGAAGGAGGTGGCGAGCCTGCTCGCCGGCACCGACGGCCGACAGATCCGCAAAGCGGTCACCGAGGCGATGGCCGGCCGCCTCGAAACCGTCCAGCGGCCCGATCGGCTGACCGTTGACGACCTGCGTCAGACCGCCCACCGGGTTGCCTCAGCCCGCCGCGCTACCGGAAAGGGAACCCATGCAGCGTTCTAGAACAATTGCCGGCCCGCCCCAGCGGACCGCGACCGCGGCATGGGAGACCGCCGCGGCATTGATCTGCGACACCCTCGCCGTCTCCGGCCTGGTCACCGCCGATACGGTCAGTGCGGCGCTGGCCCCGCTGCGCGGGCTCGGCCCGGCACTCATCGCCGCCGGCCACCTCGAGACGGGTGCGGCCGTGCTGGTCTCCGGGCCGCTGCACGTCAGCATCACGGTGGCCACTGGCGGCGCCGTCACCGAGGTGCAGGAAAACCTGAACCCGGTGCCGGGCGGCGCGAACGCCACCTCTGACTGGGTGCTGTACCTGCCCAACCCCGCCAACTTCGCCGTTCCGCTGGCCGCCGCCGTCCAGCAGTCCGCCCACCTGTCGGTCGCAGCACCACCCGAGGAAGCCACCGCCGTGGCCGCGAGCTCGAAGGCTGGGCTGGTCGATCTGGCTGCCCTCGGCCGCCTGGAACGCTCATGAGCACCTCGACCTCGACCAGCACGTGGACGATCGTGCACACCGCCACCCACCTGGCCGACATCATCCTCGGCTCGATCGCGGACATCCTCGGTCATCTCGGTATCGACGCGACCCGCTTGTTTTCCACCTGGGCCCAGGACGAAAGCGCCATCAGCGCCTGGATCGCCGAACAATCCCTGGACACGGTCGTCCTAGAGTGCCACCGGCCCAGCGGTGTGGTCGACCCGATCCTGGAGTTCCCTGTCACGTACACCAGCACCGGCGCGGCCGACAAGACGTTCACCGCCGACCGCGCCAGCCTCGCCCGGTACCTCGCCAAACTCGGCACCGTGCCGCGCGGCACCACCTACCGACTGTTCGTCACCTTCCGCACCACCCGCACTCCCCAGCCCGGCTGGTCACCCGGCAGCCGGGCCGGCACTGACGGGATGCGCTCGACCAGCTTCGGGACGCTCGCCGGAGCACCACACGGCAGCGCGAGCCTGCGCTACCTCACCGGCAAATAGAAGATTCCACGATCGGAGTAGAGCCTCACCATGGGTTACATCGACGACGCTTTCGACGGACTCAAAAAGAATCTGGAGATCAGCCAGACCGAACAGGACCTAGCCCAATCCCGGCATGCCCTGATCCGCGACCACGTCAAACGCGCCTGGACGACCACCGGGGACTTCATCACCGGCAGCTACGACCGGCACACCAAGACCAAGAAACTCAAGGACGTCGACATCTTCATCGTCGTCGACCCCGACGGTCCGCAGGGCCCCCTCGCCGGCGGTACCGGTACCGCCGCCGTGAACGCCCTGTGCCAGGTCCTGTCGACGCGCTGGCCCAACGTCACCGGCGACGACTACGTCGCCTTGGTCGAGTACGCCGGTGAGGACGTCGCCTCCTACGAGATCGCACCCGTGTTCGCCCGCGCAGGCGGCGGGTTCCTCATGCCATGCGGAAGCGGATGGATGGCCACCGACCCGAACATCCATGCGCAAATGGTGACCACGAAGAACAAGGCGTGCGATGGCAAATTCGTACCGTTCGTCAAGATGGTCAAGGGCATCAACCGCGAAGCCGGTGACCCGATCGCGCCGGCCTTCCTCATCGAGGTGATGGCTTTGGACCTGGTCCGCCCGCCGTTCGGCCGGTACCGCGACGAGATCCGCTGGTTCCTCGCCTCGGCGGCCGAGCAGATCACCGACAACTGGCCGGACCCGGCCGGCCTCGGCCCAGATGTCAACGGGGGCCTGAGCGCGTACGACCGCCAGCAGCTCGCCGCGACCCTTCTCAGCTGGCAGCAGACCTGCGAGCAGGCCCTGCTGTTGGAGAACGACGGCAAGGACCGCTCCGCCGTCGAAACCTGGAAGACCCTGTTCGGCTGGCGCATGCCCCGACCGTAACCACCACGCCGACCGTCGAGGACACCGAGCGGATGACCGCTGCGCACCCGAATATCGCCACCGCCCAGAACAGCGAACGGGCCCTGACTCTGCTGGCCGCCCAGCGGCAGCTATATACCGACGCCAAAACGATCCAGGGAACACGGCTCGCCATCGCCGCTACCGGGGCCCTCGGCAGCGTTGTCGCCACCCTCGCATTCCCGGCATGGCGAACGTCGATCGGTGTCGTCACCGGCCTCATCCTGCTGGTCGTCGGCATCCTGGGTGGCGCCCGGGAGAAACGCAAAATCAAGGAGGCATCCTGCGTCCAGGAAGAACTCGACGTGATGCTGTTCGGCCTGACCTGGAACGACATGTGCGCGGACCGGCCGACCACCAGTACCATCACCGCGGCCGCAAACCGCCTCAAAGGCGACCGTAGCGATCTGCGGGACTGGTATCCCGACACCGCAACCGTGCCCTACCCGATGAACGTGCTGATCTGCCAGAACAGCAACCTCGGTTGGGGAGCGTCCGCGCACCGCAAATGGGCCGCGACCCTGACCGGTGTGATCCTCGCCCTGCTCGCGGTGTCCGCGCTCATCATGGTCGCGGGCCACATGGGCGTCGTGGAGGCGCTGATCGCGCTCGTCGTCCCCCAGCTATCGCTACTCAAAGAGCTCTATGAGATGGTGCGGTCCAACCTCGACACCGCCACCAGCAAAGCCAGCGCCGAAGGCAAAGTCCTGAACCTGTGGCGTCGCGGCCTGGCCGACCCGACCGCCGTCACGACCGTCGACTGCCGCGCCGTGCAGGACAAGATCCTGCAGTTTCGGCAGAACGGCGCATCAATCCCAAATTGGTTCCATAACCGGGTGCGGCAGCGCCAAGAAGCCACAATGCGCGCTACCGCTGAACACCTGGTCGCTGAAGCCCGAGCACACGGCATCGCCTGACCCGCACCACACCAGCCCGTGCCCGTGATCCAGATTTTATCGACGTTGATGTGCTCCCGCGTTCCTGCTGCCCGATCTGTCGGCTGACGTGAGACATAACCCCTCGGCAGATAACGAAATCGATCACGATCCACGTCGCGGCGAAGGCCGGGTCGCTCGCATACCGTGACAGGTCGATCATAGGCTGCCCTCCCGGCGACTGAGTCGGGCGACGAACTGTTCGGCCTGGCGGCGGCTGGTCAAGTGGACCACTGTGGCGTGCGGCCCGTGCTGGGCGATGCAGGCCAGCGTGCGGGCCAGGTGCCGATGCCGATACAAGATCACGTACCGGATGAACGGCCAGGTGATGCGGTCGAAAACCCCGTCGGCGTGCTGGCCGCCGCGGTAGCGCCAGCGGCGTTGCAGAATGCCCCACAGGCAGACCAGCGGCGGCGGGTCCACCACGATGACGGTGTCCGCAGCAGCAGCGCGTATAGGGAGTGTGGCCAGGGAGTTGCCGTCCGTGATCCACTGATCAGCGGCGACCGCCTTGCGCTGGCGGGCCGCGAACTCGTCCTCGGGAACCAGGTTCCAGTCGGCGTCGTAGCGCAACGCATCCAGGTGGGTCACCGGGATGTTCAGCTGGGTGCTGAGCCGGTTGACCAGCACGGTCTTGCCGGCGCCCCCGGCACCGACGATGACGATCTTGCGCATGCGGTTCGCTGTCATCGGCTGCCGGGTTCGCCGAGTAGATGGCCAGGCCACCGACTATCTCCTGGAGAGAGCGATGCCGCCCGGCTCGGTGTGTCGGCTGTGCGCTCGGCGACATCGACCAGCCGCTGCACTGCGGCGACCGCGCCTCGTAGCTGGGGGTGAGCCATCGAGTCGACGCGAGCGGCAAGGATGCTGCGCAGCAGGGCGGCACCGATATCAGCCGGTCGGACCTGGAGTTGCCGGAGGATCTTGGCGTGCCGTTCGTGATCGCCGCGGGCGACGTGTTTCGCGGCGAGCTGCACCAGCATCGGCACGGTCTGCGGCTGGTACGGGTCGCTGTCCCGGGTGTCGCCGCTGGGGTACGGGCTGATCAGCGGCAGGAACCCGAGGTCGCTACGCGGCGGTCGCTCATCGCCGCGCTGATACAGCAGTCGTGCGGTGGCGGACATCGTGGCCGTCGCCGTCGGCCACAGGTAGAGGTCGACCAGGACCGGCAGCGTCACCAGCTCGACGCAGACCGCCCGGTAGGCGCCGCCGGTCGGCGCGTTCTTTTTCCGGACTAGTGAAGATGGTCGATTTTCTGGTCATCGCGGAGTCCGGCCATGTGGTCGAGGGCATCGGCCGCAGTTCGAGAGGACCTTAGGGACGATCTTCAGCAGTACGGCGAGGGCGGCCGCCGGCCGACTTGCGAGGCGCAGCGAGGAACCCCAGGTCGCGTGCTCTACTGATCCAGCGGCTGACCTCGGCGCCCGACATCTGCCAGGTCTTCATGATGAAGGCTCTCGGTGGGACGCCGGCTGCCTCCGCCGCACGGTATGCACCTGCGATCTGCTTGTAGTGCTCCTCCGGATATCCCTCGCCTCGGCGCGGCGGAGGAAATCGTCCGATCGCGCTAGCCCATTTCTCGAGGTCCCAGTGCAGGGCATCGAACGCGTTGCGCACCAACTCCGCCAGCGGGAGATCATCCATGGCCTTGCGATCGATCGGAGCATCGCCGAACGGAACGCCGTCCTTGACCCTGATGGTCACAGCCTCGATCACGGGCCATGTCACCGGCCCATCCTCGACTCGTCGCACGACGGCTGCATACCGGAAGGACCCTTCGGGCGGGTCATAGGAAACGTCCATCACGAGCTCCGTCTGCTTCTCGGTGAAGGCCCCCACAAAGGCCTGTCGACCCTCGTCCGGCATCCAGAGCGAGATCATGGCGTTCGGCACGTTCGCGGTGCCTTCGTCGGTGCCCATGGCATCACTCCTGGAAAGATGAGAAACCTCGACCCTTTGCTGAGAAACCTATCCCGTGGTGTTTACCGGGGTGTACGCGCAGAGTCGAACCGTGACCACCGAAGAACTCGCTTTCACCATTCCGCAGCCGGCGATGGTGATCATCGGCATCATCGTCTGCGCCTGGACGATGGTGTTCGTGGCGTCTGGCTTTGCTGCCGTGTTCAGCAACGACTCGGCCAAGCGGGCCGACGCCCGGGCGGTAATGCGCATGATCGGCGCACCCCACCGGATGCTCGCATCGCTCGCGCGCCGCGACGAGAGCGGACGGTGAGGGAGGAACGCATGCGCACCGCGCGCGGGGTCAGCGAACCTCGTCGAGGTCTATCTGACTCGGGTAGGCCCGAGGGCAATTGTGGTCTGGCGGAGTTTGCGCATTTGGGTGAGTTTCTGGCGGGCGCCGGCGAGGCTCACTTGCAGTCCCTCGACCTCGCCAAGCCATCCGCGGTCAGTTGCCTCTCGGATCCGTTCGTGCAGGTTGGTGATGATTTCCGCGAGGCGCATGGCTTGGGCGGGGTCGGGTCGGAGCATTGGGCAGCGAAGGCACGAGTGTTCGTGGCGGCACGGGGTTCCGTATGGTCTGGCGCAGGTGCCGAGTTCGACCTTGCGTCGGGTGAAGTGCCTTTCGAACTCGGCCCACTCGGTCGCGGTTGGTTCCCGGTATTCCTCTGCGGGGCGTTCGACACGGCGGCGGGCGATGAAGGCGGCGTGTTGGCGCAGGACATCGTCCTGGTAGACCGCCGTGTAGACCTGGGTGGTGTCGAGGCTTCGGTGGCCGAGCAGCTTCGCGGCGATGTGGATGGGCAGGCCGGCGGCGACGGCCTCGGTGGCGAAAATGCGGCGGAAGTCGTGGGGTGTGTAGCGCACCGGGTTGCCGTCTGGCCCGCGCAGGCCGAGTCGCTCAAGCGCGTCGGTGATGAGCCGTTGCACCACTCCTGGTGTCAAGATGCGCCGCTCGGTCCCGTTCCAGCGTTGGAACAGGTGCGGCAGCGGTGGCCCGGTAACGCGCTCGTGAGGGTCGTAGCGAGCTACCAGCGGGATGTTCTCCTTCTCGGCCCGGACGCGGTGGACGATTCGTGCCAGTACGTGGGCGAGTTCGGGGGAGACGAGCAGAACTCGTTCCTCGTCCTGTTTCGACGGGACGATCTGGAGAAGGGGGACGACCTCGCCGGTGTCGGCGAGGCGGTGGGTTACCAGGGCCAGGTGGGTGAGCTCGAGCAGTTCCTCGATGCGGACGCCGGTGTGGCGCAGAGTCTCGACGCAGCCCCAGGTCCAGAAGGCGTCGTCCTCATCCTGGGTGAGGTCGAGGGCCTGGTCGTCGGCCAGCCGCCGGCATCGCAGGTGGCGGGCGCCGCCTTGCCCGCGCGCGAGGGTGTCGCTCCGCGCCTGGGTGCGGACGAACAGTTCGCCGTCGACCGCGAACGTGGCGTCCACGGGTGTCTGCTTCGCCGCCGTGGAGAGTTGCTCGACATAGCGGAGGCGGGCTTCGATGCTGCTGATGAGGTGAGGCAGCAGTGGAGCGAGGGTTCGAGTTCGCTGGTGCATCCGGGCGCGGCGGCTTCGTTGGTGTTTCAGGGCGCCGCGAACGTGCTCGTCACGAACCGGGCAGGGTGCCGCCCACCTGGCCCAGTATGGCTCTTCGAGCGCCCACTGGGCGATGTCATGGTAGAAGGCTCGGACCAGGAAGAAGTTGCTGTAGACGGTCTGGCGTTTTTGCCCTTTGCCGCGTCCGGTCTGTTGGACGTGCGCCCGTTCGATCCAGCCGCGGGCGACCTCGGGGCTCAGATCCAGCGAGTCGATGCCGGGGTGGTGCTCTTCAAGGTCTTTCCAGAAGAGGCTGACCAGGATGCTCGTGCTCTTCGCCAGGGTGTTGTAGTCGACCGAGGGAGCGCGCTCGCTGAGGTAGCGGACCAGCATGTCTCGGATCGGTTGGCAGTGGACGTCGTAGGAGTCGACCATTTCGGCGACGGTGAGCTGTCCGCGTTGCCGGGCGGCGCGAAGGGTGGGCGTGCCGGGCGGGAAAACCCCCGTTCTCTGCATGATGTCCCAGCTCACCGCCATGCCTCCGAGGTGCTGGAACGCAACCACTTCGGTGTAGTAGCTGAGCAGGTCGTCGGTGGTCAGCTCGCGTGGAGGACGGCCGGTGTGCATGACGATCCGGGTGATGTGGTTCAGGGCGCCGAACAGGTTCCGCCCGGTGATTCCTTCATCGTGGCAGCGGGTGAACGCCTCGGCGAAGAACTCGGCATCCGTCAGCGCCTGTATGAAGGCGTAGGTGTACTTGACCCGGATGGCGAAAAGGAACTTGTAGCTGGGTCTGATCACGCCGAGGCAGAGCAGCATGGTGAGGCCGACCATGGCGCTGCGGCGGCTGGCTGCCCGGGAGACCTGCGGCTGCGTGTTATTGCAGGTGAAGTCGGTCGGGGCCTCGTTCCAGGCACTGAGCGCTTCGTTGGAGCCGGAGGCTTGCCATCGCTCCTGCCACGTTGCGCCGGGGAACGACGCGAGCCAGGTCAGGAGCCTGTTGGTTGCAGTCGCGCGCGTCGTGCGTTTCTCGTTGGTTCGAGATCCGACCTGCAGACTCCGGGCTCGCTCGACGATGTCGGAGTGGGTCCATTGGGTCGCTGGCCAGGACGGCGCAGGCGCCGCCGAAGAGGCGCTTCGGGGCGCGATGACTTCCGGCTGCGTTGCCTGAGTGAGGGTCATCGGCGTAGTTCCTGCCAGCCGAAGAGTTCATGGAGATCGCCGTGGTCGTAGCCGAGGTTCTCGGCTGGCGTGTGCTCGGCCGGTTCAGGGATGGCCTGCCGGCGATAGTGATCGCGGGCGTGGGCCAGGACCTGCTCAAGACGGGGCAGCAGGTAGCGCTGTGTCGATGTCAGGTGGGCGTGACCGAGCAGCGTTTGAAGGCTGACCAGCGGGACTTTCGGGTCGTCGGCCATGCGAATGGCGTAGGTGTGTCGCAGATCGTGCAGAGTCCAGTTGGTGAGGAGCTGCTCGTTTGCCCGGCGCAGCACCGCGCGCAGCGCGTCGTAGTTGAGCTGCCGCCATGGCCGACGCAACGTCCACCACACGGTCGTGTCGGTGGTGACGAGTCCGGTGGGCAATTCGTTCAGGTAGAGAACCAGCCAGACGAAGGCATCCGGAGAGGCCGGCAGCCACTGCAGGGCACGCGATCCCTTGCGGATGACGCCCACCAGCTGCTCACCGTAGTTGATCATTGCGCCGGTCAGACCGAGCAACTCGGCAGGACGAGCGCCGCAGGAGACATAGAGCGCGAGCAAGGCCCGATCGCGGTTGGAGCGCATCGCGGCGAACAGCTCGTCGAACATGCGATCGGGTATCGCCCGTGGACTGGTCTGCGGCACGCGTTGGCGATAGGCGCCGCGGCGCGGCTGCCGAAAGGGCTCGAGCGGGTTGTGGTGGGCATGGGCTCGGCCACCGCGCGGCGCCGTTCGCTTCGGCACGGGGTTGAGCAGCGGCCCGGACCCTTGGCTGATTTGATGGCTGTAGTAGCTGCTGATCACGGCCAGGTTGTGGTTGATCGTGGCTGGTGCAAACGTCGCCCCAAGACACCGTTTCCCGGTCCGCGGATTCACGGTGCCGGCCACCCGTTGCCCTGCAGGTCGAGCGGGCGCGGAAGTTCGCATCCACAAGACGAAGTCGCGGGTGTCCTCACGTTGGGCACGTTGCCAGTCGACATCGACGGCCCGCAGGAACCGCAGCCATCGCAACAGCGCGAGAGCGTACGACCGCAGGTTGCCCGGGCTGTAATCGCACGCCAACATGTGCCGCAAGTAGTCGCTCGTCGCAGGATGCTCAACGCCGTTCGCGTCCCGCAAGATCCAGGGCAAAGGCCCGGCGGCAGCTACGACCGAGCCGAGCCGCTCCACGACAACGAGGTGCGGTTCGGGCCGGAAGGAAGTGGAGGTCACGGACCAAAATGTCCCTTCCTGCCCTGTTATGAGCAAGTAGGCGCGAAGGCTTTAGTTCGGTCAACACACATCGGCTTGTCCCGGACATACAGCAGACGGCCTGGCAAACCCAGCCCTGAAACCGGGTCCGCGAACACCTCGGGCGGGGCTGACTCGTCGACGGCCACCACCAGGTCGATGTCGCTGAACGCGTCGGCCACACCGCCACCGAGCGATCCTTCCAGCCAGACGGCTGTCACGAACGGTCGCGACGACAGCACGGTGGTCGCCGTGCTCAGCCACGTCGCTCGGGCGCTCGGTAGCCTGGGCAGCGCATCGGCCGCGGTCTGCCTGGTCATGCGGCACCGGCATCGGAGGCAACAGCGGCGGGTTGGTTTTGGTAGCCGGCCGCCTGCAGGGTGAACAGCTGGGCGTACAGCCCACCGGTAGCCATCAACTGCTGATGGGTGCCGGACTCGATCAAGTGCCCGTGCTCGAGTACGACGATGCGGTCGGCGTGGGTGACGTTAGCCAGCCTGTGGGTGATCAGAATGGTGGTCTGCCGGCCCTGCCGACTACGCAGCGCCTGGAACAGGGCATCCTCGGCGCGTGGGTCGAGCGCCGATGACGGCTCGTCCATGATCAGCAGCGGGGCGTCGCGCAGGAAGGCCCGGCTGGCGCAGATGCGCTGCCACTGGCCCCCGGACAGCTCCTGGCCGTCCTTGAACGTCTTGTCGAGCAGGGTGTCGTAGCCGTGCGGCAGGTCAAGGATCATGTCGTGCGCGGCAGCCCGTTGCGCTGCCACCTCGATGCGTTCCGGGTCGGTGTCGGCGTCGATGTCGCCCATCGCGATGTTCGTCGAGGCGCTGAACGGCCATCGATGATGATCCTGCATGGCGACCGCGACCTGACGGCGCAGCCCATCGGCGTCCCACTCACCGTAGGGGCAGCCGTTCCACAGGATCGCCCCGCTGGTCGGCTCGCGCAGGCCGGCGATCATCGCTGCTAAGGTCGACTTGCCCGAGCCGTTCTCACCGACCAAAGCGATCGTCTCGCCCGCTCGGATGGTGAACGACACCTGGTCGACCGCGGGTCGATCCCGGTCCGGGTACCGCAGGCTCACTTCGTTAACCGTGAGCTCGACCAGCCCTTCTGGCACCGGACCCGGCTCGCGGCGACTTTTCGCAGCAAGATTCGGCAGGTAGCTCGCCGCGGTAGCGAGAAAACGGACGTACTCGTTGAAGAACTGACCGCTTGAATACACCCGGTCGATCTGGAATGTCACCTGGGCCAGTGCACGCTGGGCGGCCTGCACCGCGATCACACACGTGGTCGCCGCAGCGAGCGGAATCTGGCCCCGCATCAGCAGCACACCGAGAAGCACGTACACCCCGGCCAGCGCGATACCGCCGACGAGCGCGCCGACACTCGTCGTGGTGGTGACTCGCTGCGCCACCCGCAGTTCCTCGGCGATCTGCGCACCCATCACCTTGTCGTACAGCCGCAGCAGGAAGCGGCGCAGCCCGTACGAGCGTAGCTCCGCCGCCGATTCCCGTTCGGCCATCAGCCGCTGCAGCACCCACTGTCGGCGCCGCCGCGTCGAACTCGCCAGGAAGCTCTGGAATCGCACATGCCCGGCGCGCAGCGCGGCGTACCCGGCGGGGACCGTGGCGACCAGCAACGCGAGCAGCAGCAGCGGGTGCACGGCGACCACGGCCACCGTGACGGCGATCAAACTGACCAAGCCGGCGAACAGATTCATAGTGGTCTGCACCAGGTCGATCGCGGCCTCGGTGCCCCGGGTAGCGCGTTCCATGCCCTCGGCGAACTGGTCATCGTCGAACGCCCGTAGCTCGACCGCAGTCGTGTTCTCGAACAACTCTCGCTCGACGAGCATGTGCACGCGCGGCGTCAGGCCGTTGAGGGCGTATCCGACCAGCATCCCGAGTCCGCCGCGCACCGCGGTGACCGCGGCCAGCCACACCAGGGCGGGCAGCACCGCCCGCACACGGTCCGGAGTCGGGCCTCCGGCGAACAACTCGATCAAAATCCGCTGGGTCGCCAACAGCCCGAAAGCCGCCATCGTCCCGGCGCCCACGGTCGCCACGGCCACCAACGACGTACGCAGCCGGTCCGCCCGCCACGCCACCCTTACGGCGCGCCGCATCAGTCCCGGCAGTTCGGCGAAGACCCCGAACACGCTGGCGTTCGCCCGGGCGCGTAGCCCGGTCTCCCACCAGCTCGGCCGAAACTCCGGCAGCACTTCTTGGACAGCGCTCGAGTGGCCGCGTCTGGGACCGGCTTCTCCTGCGTCGTGGCGGTCCCTTGTGGCACTGACCTGCTCGTCTCCTCCTGCCGGTTGGTCCGCTGTGTCAGACGTCGATCGGGGTGCCGGTGGCTGGTAGCTGGTCACGTCTTACGGGTACCGGACCGTCGAGAGAGTCGGCTGTCGGGCACGCGACCTCTTACGTCGTTTCGGGCATCTGATTCGTACATATGAACGACTGCCGCGTGTCGCTGGCCGGAGCGGCAGCACCTGTGCCGGAATGTGGCGGCAACGACGACGAACGCGGACCGACGTCTCGGTGATGCGCGCCGCGCGGGGGTAAGTCGCTGATGCAGATCGCGGGTATTGCGCGGACGCGACGGGAACGACGTCCGGCCGGCTTGAGGCACGAACGATCGGCGCCTTCCGGTGCAAGCAATCGATGCCGAGCCACTCGGTCTCCGAATCGGGCGAGGCGTGTTGTGTAAGTCCACGATCCGGCAACAGGCGTCGCTGGTGGAAGGTCGTTCGTGAGGAATCGAGAGGGAATCGGAACGGGCATTATCCGCTTGAGCTGCTGATACTCGTTAGTACGCCACTTGGCGCTGCGCTGTGAGCGGTTGGGCGTTCGTCTTGATGACGTGGAGGCTCGGTTGTAAGGCCACCGGTCCGCTGTCACCGTAAGGGCTCTAGCAACGCCGCGGATCGTTGTGGGAAGGGGCATGGTGACGGCCGCCCGCCGAGTACCGAACGTGCTGTCCCAACGTGCCCGGCGGCTGAGTTGCAGCCGTCAGGAGTTCGCCGATGACGTGAAGCACCCACGGTGCAAGGTAGCGACAGCGTGATGCCCGTTCCAACCAATGGGCGGTTCACCGAAGCTGCCATGCGCCGAACAGCGACACGGATTGCCGACCGGCTCGGGGTGCTCCACGACGATCTGACTCTGCTGCGGCTGACCAACAACGCGGTTCGCCCTGCCGACGGCCGGCTTGGTGATCCGCATAACCCGCTCACACGGGCTACGCCAGCGCGGCGGCAAGGTCGCCGCCCTCGGCGGTTGGTTTGCCGCCGTTCAAGCCCCAACGATTCGCCTCGGGGCCGACATTGGGCAACCCATCGAAGAGGACGGGC
Source organism: Actinoplanes sp. G11-F43 (assembly GCF_050589265.1). Lineage (NCBI taxonomy): Bacteria > Bacillati > Actinomycetota > Actinomycetes > Micromonosporales > Micromonosporaceae > Actinoplanes > Actinoplanes sp. G11-F43. Next base: position 25,818 of record NZ_JBNZCE010000039.1, on the reverse strand, counting down.
TGCTTGCCACGATCTGGACCTACCTGCCGCCGCGAACGCCAGCGCCCACCGTTGATGAGCTCGGACGACTGCTGAACGACTTCCACCGGCTAGGGGTTCCCCCGATTGCCCTTCCAGCTTGGGATCCTGTCGGTGACGCCCGTGCTCGCCTCGCCGACGCGGAGGCGCTCGGCGAGCGGGACAAGGAGTTCCTCCTCCAGTGGTGCGACTCCCTGGCGCACCGACTCGACAAAGCGTCAAACGCAGACACACCGGTGCTGGTTCACGGAGACGCGCATCTCGGCAACGTCCTACGCCGCCACGACGGCCAGCCGGTTCTCTGCGACTTCGACGCCACCTGCCTCGGTCCCTGGCAAGTGGATCTGACAGCGGTGCCGGTCGGCGAGGTCAGGTTCAAGCGCAGCAGCGGACATCGCGAGCTGGCGCGAGCGTACGGGCGCGATGTCACCGTCGACCAGCACTGGCCCTTGTTTCGCGAAGCAAGAGAACTGAAGATGGTCGTCGCCGCCGTGCCACTGCTGGCCTCGGCGCCGGGAGTCGCGCTGGAGTTCATTACCCGGTTGCGTTCGGTGCAGCAGAACGACGGCGATGCCCGATGGACACCGTTCGCTGACCTGCCCCGTTGATCGCGAACCATGCATGGGCGGCCTCTTGGCGAGCCGCCCGAGCGTGGTAGGCGTTCGGTGCGTGTGGACGAGGCGCTTGACGGCGGCGCAATTGGCTTTCAGGCTGCGTTGAGCTGGTGCAGGTGCTCACCGAAGGACGCCACGAGGCTGGTCAGAATCGCCTTGCCCTTTGCTGCCGTCCCAGCTGAGGGAAGGCCAATCACGCCGCTACTCGTGTAGGCCGCCATACCTTCGATAAGCAGATGAGGCCGCGCGTTGGACCGATGATCGGCAGATTCGAAGCCGTCTCGCAGTGCGTCGGGCGTGACCGCTTGCAAGATGGACACCTCGAGTTCACCGGCGTGCATGTCTTCATGGTCGTCCGTCTCGAGCTCGGCATCCTGACGTGCCTTCCGCCAGTCGTCTCGGCCCGGGAACAGAGTCATGGACTTGGGCGTCACCGCGTTCGCGGACTGGACCACGTTGCTGAGGAAGTAGTTACCTCCGTGACCGCTGATGATCGCCAGCTTGTCGATGCCCTGAGCGGAGAGGCTGGCCACCACGTCGTCGATGATTGCGCTGACGGTGCGGTGGCTCAGGCTGATAGTCCCTGGCCATGCCGCATGTTCGTGTGAGCAGGACATGGTGATCGGGGGCAGGACGAGCACGTTGTACGACGTTTCGAGTTCGCCGGCGATAGCTGACGCGACGATCGTGTCGGTGGCCAGAGGAAGGTAGCGGCCGTGCTGCTCGAAACTTCCGACGGGCAGAACCGCTATGCCAGGCTGGCGATCTCGGATGTCCGCCGTTGTGGCAAGGGTGATCAAGTCCATGATTCCGATACTGACAGTTGAGTGGCAACGGCTGCGTTGTGCTGCTGGAGGAATCTGTCGACGAGGTCAAGACCACGAAGCGGTCTGAGCGTCACAGCGACGGGGAGCAGGGCTTGCGTGACGCGTGCGGAGTCTGCCGCCCGGGACAACGCTAGCGCCTGCAACGCCGCCTCAGCGCTCTTCTCCGGTTGGCGTGACGCGTGGGTCTCTGCGAGATAGGCATACCAGATTCCGAGGTCAACCGATCCGGCTGGCTGTTCGTCCGCGAGGACGTCCGTCAGAAGCGCCGCTGCTTCCTGATGGTTTCCCAGCAGGTAGTGGCAGCGGGCTCGAATCCCGTCGATGTACCGCACGTCGCAGTGCCGGGAGATGTGGTCTTGCGGCGATGTCGAAGCGGTCTTCACACTTTGATGGGCGATCTCCAAGGCCTCCAGGCCTGACTCGTTGCCGGCTAAGGCCAGGCCCTCGGCCAGCCTCGTCAGGCACAGTGCTTGAGTGCGGGCCGGTAGAGGGCCGTATTGCAGCGCCTTGCGCGACAGGGCCACTGCCGAGGTGGGACTGCCTGCATCGAGCGCTTGCTGGCTCTGCCGCATGAGTACGTACGCCTCCACTACAGCATCGCCAGCGGCTTCCGCGCGGTGGCGTGCTCGGCGCAGCCAATCATCGCCGGGAATGCCGTTGTTGGCGCATATCCAGCTCATGAACTCGGACCAGCGCGCATCTGCCACGGTCAGTAGTCCGGCCAGTTCGGAATCCTGCCGGCGGAGCGCTTCCAGGCTTTGCATCTGCTTAGCCGCCAACGGTCGGACGGCGCTCCACCCCAGGGACTCAGCCAGTGACGCAAGGTTGTCCAGCAGGACTAGCCATGGACCACTCACCGGTCCGCCGACAGCGAAGGCTATGAGCGGATCAGCGCCTTCCGGTAGACCGACGTCGTCGGGCCGGCCGGCAGTGAGCGAATCCGCCGGCGGTGCGAACTGCTCAACACGCCGTGTGGCAGGGCCTGACTCGGCGAAGATGGCACGAGAATTGACAAAGCCCAGCTCATCGTCGGTCGCGGCACCAAGAACCTTTCTGAGTGCTGCACGCCGCTCGGAGCCCGGCCAGCTAACCACGCCCCTTTCTATCTTGCCGATGTCGTTGTCGTTCAAGGAGTGCAGACGCGGCAGATGCTGGTTCGCCGCGTCTGCGAGTGCCTGCCGCGTGAATTGAAGACGGGTGCGCGCCACGCGGAACCGTTCGTTGCGCTGAGGTTCGGTTCGCGCCACCGCCGCTCCTTCCCAGTCCGGATGGCGTCGGTCACAGTCCGGAAATGGTCCCAAAGACCGTGCGAAGGGCACAACCCGCTGAACAGGGACGGCTGGCGGCGAGGCGCGGTTCGATCAGACGACGGTCGGTCGGTCGTTGCGGTCGACCTCCTCAGAGTTCTGCACGAACGTCTGCTGGGAGACCGGCTCGAGGATCGCGGTGTCGTGGAACTGCCGGAGGGTGGTCGAGCCGCAACTGATCATCGTCGACCGGATCTTGGCGAGGGTGACCTTCACGGTGTCGGCCAGGGCGCCGGAGTAGTTGACGTACCCATCGACACCCTCTTCGAAGACCATGTCGCCTTGCCCGTACCGGGCGGCGTTCCGAGCACGGGAACTGCCCTCGCCCCAATACTCCTTGAGGACCTGGCCGCCGGCGCCGCGGACCTTCGGAGCCGGGCTCTCGTCGAAGCGGGCGAAGTAGCGGCCGAGCATGAGGAAGTCCGCGCCGAAGGCGTACGCGATGGCCATGTGGGAGTCGTGGATGATGCCGCCGTCGGAGCAGACGGGCACGTACATACCGGTCTGCTCTGCGTAGGCATCACGTGCGGGGACGATTTCGGCGAGGGCGGTCGCTTGGCCGCGGCCGATGCCCTTCTGGTCGCGGGTGATGCAGATGCTGCCGCCACCGATGCCGACCTTGACGAAGTCCGCGCCGGCCTCGGCGAGGTAGCGGAAGCCGCGAGCGTCGACGACGTTGCCGGCCCCGATGCGGACGGTGTCGCCGTACCGCTCGCGGACGAACTCGATGACGCGGTGCTGCCAGACGGAGAAGCCGTCGGAGGAGTCCAGGCAGAGCACGTCGGCACCGGCTTCGACCAGTGCCGGGATCCGGTCGGTGAAGTCGCGGGTGTTAACGCCGGCGCCGACACGGAACCGTTTGTCGGCGTCGACGGACTCGTTGCGGAACTGCTCGTGCAGCTCGTAGTCGCGGCGTTGCACCAGGGCGGTCAGCTGGCCGGTCGCATCGACGATGGGGAGTACATCCTGCCGGGAGTCCCAGAGCAGGGAGTTGGCCTGTTCGAGCGACGTCCCTTGCGGTGCGGTGATGAGGCCCGCGACCGGCACCATCCGCGACTCGACATTGTCGCTGGGCTGGTGGCGGTGGAAGTTGTAGTCCCGGCCGGTGATGAGCCCGAGGAAGCGGCCTGACGGTGTGCCGTCGTCGGTCACCACAACGACGTCGAGGCCGGTCTCCTTCATCAGCAGGTCGGCCTCGTGGAGCGTGGCCGACGGTTTGATGTTGACGTCGTTGTGCCGGAAACCGGCCTTGTGACGTTTGACGGTGGCAACCATGGCGGCCTGCTCGTCGATCGGCTGGTTCTGGTGCAGGAAGGACAGACCACCGACCTGGGCGAGGGCGATCGCCAGGCGGGGTGAGGACACCGCGCCCATGATCGCGCTGACCATCGGCGTCGCGATACGGATCGGCGACTGCTCCCCGACCGCGTGCCGGACCAGAGGCGTGGACAAGTCGACCCGGTCGGGGGTGCAATTTTCGTCGGTGAGATTCGGGAGAAGCAGGTACTCACCGAAGGTGCGGGAGGTCTCGGACAGGATCCGCACTGCTGCACTCCTTGACAGTCGATTCGCTGATGTTTGCGCTGGCTGAGCTGGTAATCGGGTGACATTACCAGCCGTAGTGGTTCGGGAAGAATCGCACATATCACCTGGACGGATGACCGTTGTCCGCGTCGGTGGCGGTGGTGGTGGTCACGTCTGGCTGAGGCGTGCGTAGTCGGCCGCCGCGATCGGCAGGTCGAGCGCGGGGTGCATCAGTCCGGTGTTGATGTCCCGCCAGAAGCGGGACAGCGGGTGGCTGGCGTCTACCGCCACGGTGCCCCCTGTGCGGAACAGCATGGCGGTGGTTTGGGCGATGAGGTCGGCGGCGGTGGCGTGGTAGACCCGGCATCGTAGGGTCGCTTCGTCGTCGAGACCATCGGTGTCGGCGAGGTGAGCGGCGTGGGACAGCATCGCCTCGGCGGCGCCAAGGTAGCCGACTGCCTGTCCGAGTTCCCGGGAGGTGCTGTGTTCGCCACCTCGTCGGGTTCGTCGGAGGTGCCGCCAGGTCTCCAGCATGCCCTGCGCAGCGCCCAGCAGCGGTGCGGCGAAGAAGAGACCGAACACCGCCTCGTGCGGCACCGACCGGCCCGCCGTGTGCTGCCCTTGGATGAGCTGCTGGCGCGTGAAGGAGTGGCTCTGCGGGACGAACGTCTGCTCGACCAGCACGGTGTGGGTGCCGGTAGCGCGCATTCCTACCGCGTTCCACGTGTCGTGGATGGCGCATGCCTTCTGCGGAACGAGCATGAACCGCTGCTCGTCACCGCTGGTGGTGGAGAGCAGTGCCCACTGGCAGTGCGTGATGCCACTGACATAGAGCCACTGTCCGTCGAGCAGCCAGCCGCCGTCGACGGGTGTGGCAGTACCGGCCGGGCGAAGCGTCGCGGCGATCATCACGTCGGGCCCGGCGGCCCACAGGTCACGTTGTCCCGCGGCCGGCAGGTGGGTCGCCATGCGTGCTGCTGATGTCATCAGGGAGGCGCACCAGCCGGTGGACGGGTCGGCGCGGCCGAGCTGGATGAGCGGTGCGAGGGTGTCTGCGAGCTGCCCGTCGGCACCGCCGAGGTTCTCGGGCACGAAGTGCCTGAGCAGGCCACTGTGGTGAATCCCGTCGACAACTTTCCGAGGCAGGCCGTCCCGTGTAGCGGGCGTCGGTGCCGACTGGCTGGACGGCTTACCGGCGTCGTCGTCGTTGGCCTGGTTTGCAGGCGCGGATGCGGATACCGCGTGCTCTGCTGCGGCGGTCGCGGCGCGCGTGACGTCGATGCCGTTCACGGCCGGTCTCCCTCCGACGTCGCCGCCGGGTGTTCCGGCGTCACCGGTTCGAGGAAGATGACGGGGATGACGCGAGAGATCCGGCTCTGGTAGGAGTCATAGTCCGGCCAGCGGGCGGTCATGATCGCCCAGCACGTCAGGCGTTCCACGCCGGCCACGGGGCGGGCACGGGCCTCGATGACCTGGTCGACTACCTGGATGGTGACGGGTGGGTTCTGCAGCAGGTTGAGGTACCAGTCGGGGTGGTCGTTAGCTCCGGCGTTGGAGGCCACAACCAGGTAGCCGCCGTGGTGCCTGCCGTAGATCAAGGGGGTGCGGCGCGGTAGGCCGGTCTTTCGGCCTGTGGTGGTCAGCAGCAGGGTGGGGGCGCCGTTCCACAGTTGTCCTTGTTGGCCGCCGGTCGCGGCGTAGGTGCGGGCGTGTTGAGCGATGACCGGGGTGCGGCTGTCGGTGGGCGAGATGCCGGGGGCGGTCATGGTCGGCGCTCCTGTGCTGTCGTGGGGCGTGTGCTGGGGTGATGGCAATGCCGGTGCGGTGCGGTGTGGCGTTGGCTGAGCCGCCGATGTGGGGCAGTCGGTGGGGGCGACCGGCGTTGTCAGTTCGGCGACCACACCGTGCGTGCCCAGTCGAAGTAGGCGGCGCTCCACCGGGCACGTTCGTCTGCTGGTAAGGCGAGGTGACCGCCGAATCCGGCGCTCCATTCGTTAGCGATGGGTCCGTCTTCGGTCAGCAGCCAGTCGACTTGCAGGCATGATGCGTCGAGACTTTCCGCGACGCGGATGCTGTCTGCCGTCATGCGGGTGGCGGCCGTACCACCGCTGCCGGCGCCGCCTTGACTGGTACCGGCTTGGTAGGAGCCGGGCGCGGGGCGGCGGTGTTCGCTGGCCACGACCTGGCCGGCAACGACGAACACCCGGAGGTCTCCGTCGTTGGGCAGGTAGGGCTGGACGATGTACGCCGTGCCTGACTGCGCGGTGAGGTCCAGTCCGGCGGCCAACTGTTCACGGGTTTCGGCCTTCAGGACTCCGAAGCCCATGCCCATTTCCCGGGGCTTGAGGATGTAGGGGCCCGCTCCGATTTCCGCGTCGATTAGCGGGAGCGCCGTTCGGGCGTACCGGCCGAACGGGACGGCCACCGTCCTCGCGGCGGGCAGGCCGAGGCGCCGGGCGTGCTGGCTGATTGCCAGCTTGTCGGTTGTCAGGTATTCCGGGGCGCCGAAGGCCTGGTTGAGCAGGATCGAGTCGCTGGCCCTCACGGTGCGGTGGATCGCGGTCAGGTGACGATGTGCCTGGGGGTCCCAGCTGAAGTCGTCGACTTGGAACAGTTGCCGGTTCTGGAGCAGGTCGCTGCCGTGATGCCAGAGTTGCGGCCGGTCGCCGCAGCCGGGTATCAGCTCGTGGTGTGGGATGGCCCGGTAGCGGAAGCCGGCCCTACCGGCGTCTTCGGTGGAGGCGTCGACCATCCGTTGGATGGCCCGCTCGAGGAAGGCGGGATCGAAGTCGTCAGGCCGGTAGACGACTGTCAGCCAGGGATCCTTCTTCATGTCGTCCTCCATGCAAGATCTCTCGCCGCGCGGCCGTGGGCGGCAGGCGCCACGCCGGCGCTTGCCGGGCCGCGGACTACCGGAGCCAGGCCGCGGCGAAGGGGCCGGATGCCATCAGCTGTCATCGCTGGTCAGCGTGGAGAGGCCGTCGAGGTATCCGATCAGTTCAGCGGTGACGAGCATGCTTTCGTGATCTCCCGGGATGGTGATGGCGGAAAGTTCACGGCTGTAGGGCTGCCAGGTGGCTACGGCGTCGTCGTGGTCGGGCGTGCCCGTCTGCGGGATGTAGAGGGTCATCCGGCCCACCGTGGTGGTGGGTTGCCAGGCCGACATCGCCGCGTGGTCGGTCAGCCGCATCACCATTTGGCTCAGGAGTTGCGGGTCGGGCTGGCCGGGCCCGGCCGTTGCGAGCAGATCGACGAGTGCTGCCGCGCGTTGTTCGACGGGCAGCTGGTCGGTCGCGGCGAGCGCGTCGACGACCGTAGTGCGGCGCTGGTGGGGGCAGGCGTTGTGGATGTGCGAGATCAGGACGTCGTGGGGGTTGCGGGGTTGTTCGGCCCGAGGTGGGTCGAGCAGGATCACCTGGTCGATCCGATCGCCGTCGCCGTCGGCGTGCGCCTGGCGGGCGATTTCGTATGCCAGGGGCCCGCCCAGGCACCAGCCGCCGACGGCGTACCGGCCGTCGGGTTTGGCCGCCCTGATCAGGGCCAGGTAACGGCTGGCCAGGTCCTGCATCGTTGTGTCGACGCAGGCGCGGTCGCGGGGAATGCCGTAGCACTCCCAGCCGGGGCCGAGGCCGTTGACGAGGGGGAGATACCAGTCGAGCAGCCCGCCGACCGGGTGGATCAGGAACAGGGTCCGGCGTGCCGGACCGGCCGCGGCGCTGGTGAGGGGGGCGAGCCTGGCGGCGGCTTCGAGCTCGGCGGCGAACCGGTCAGCGACTTGGGCTGCCTGCGCCGGGTCGAGCACGGTCGGGTCGACGGAGAAGCGGCAGGTGACGGTGCCGTCGATGTCGGGGGCGACGGTGAGGTCGAACGGTGTCGGCAGCACGTTGCTCGCGCCGATCGTGGCGCCCTCAGGAGCGGCGACGGGCTGCAGGAGCCAGCCGGTCGAGTCGGCTGGTTGTCCGAGGTAGTTGAAAGTGATCTGCGGAAGAGCGGCGGCAGCCAGCTGTTGGTACAGCGCCGAGCCCGGGTTGCGCAGCACCGCTTCACCGAACCCGGCGGCGGCGTCTGCGGCGGTGGAGGTCTGCCGGTGGATGCTGGTGGCCACGTCGACGAGCCGGGCCGCCAGCCCGTCGTCAACGGTGAACAGGGCCGGATGCAGCGAGGTCAGCCAGCCGACGGCGTGGTCGGCGCCTCGGGTGCCGGCTTCGCCGCGGCCGTGGCCTTCCAACCACAGGTAGAGGCCGATGCCGGTGCTCGACGGCGTAATCGCTCGCTTGAGGGCGGCGAGCAGAACCGCTTGGGCGGTGATGCCGTGCAGACGCGGCACCTCGAGGCGCAGGTACGTGCCAGCCCGGGCCGACAGCGGCCGGGTGAGTTGGATCCGCTCGGCGAGCGTGGCCGTGCTAGGCCGGCCGGTGCTGAGGCGTGGCGTGGCGGCTGCCGCCAGCGCCTCCCAACGGCGTAGATCAGGCGCCGCCTGGACGGTGGCGGGGCTGTCGAGTGACGGTAGGCCGGGTGCCGAGCCGTGCGGCAGCGGGAGCCCGTCGGTGAGCAGCCGGTACGCGTGCTCGATATCAGCGGCGAGGATCTGCCAGGACACCACGTCGACGATGAGGTGGTGGGCGATCAGGTAGAGCCAGCGCTCCCCGGTGGGGTCGTGCACGATGGTGAACATCGCCAAGCGGCCGTCGGCGATCCGGATCTGCTCGTGCAGGCCGCGCAAGGCCGTGTCGAGCTGCTCAGCGGCTGGCGTGCCGGTGTCGGCCGGCAGGGTGTGTTCGCGAATCAGGTCGGGAAGGGCTTGGTCGGCCAGGACCGCAGTCCACGTGCCTGCGGTGCGGGTGAATCGGGTGCGGAAAGCATCGTGCCGGTCGGCGGCCCAGGCCAGCGCTTCCCGGAGGCGGGCCAGGTCGCAGTGGGCGGGGATCCGGAACAGCCGGGCCTGGTGGAAGTGGTCGGGGTCGGCCAGGCCCAGGTTGAAGAACCATTCCTGGATCGGTGTGGTGGCCAGGGTCGTGCCGGCGGGGCGCCGGTCGGTGACCGTGATGCCCGCTGATGCGGGGCGGTTGGCCAGCAGGATGTCCAAGGCACGGACGGTGGGCGCCGCGAGCAGGTCGGCGACGCTGACGGTGACACCGAGGGCGGTGATCCGGGTCGCGGCCTGGATGGCCTGCAGCGAGTCACCGCCCGCGGCGAAGAAGTCGTCGTCGATGCCGAGGGCCGGTTGCTGCAGGACGTCACGCCACACCTGGGCCAGCAGCCACTGCTGGTCGGTGGACGGCCCGTGTTCCGGCTCCGGGCCGTCGGCTGCGGGGAGCGCGGCCAGTTCCTTGGTGTCGATCTTCCCGGTCGAGGTTCGCGGGAGCTGGTCGGCGACTACGAACACGGCCGGGATCATGTAGGTCGGCAGCCGCTGCGCCAGCCAGGCACGCAGCCGTTCCCCGAAGCCGATGTGCGAACCCGGGGTGGCGGCATACGCGACCAGGCGGGCGCCGTCGCCGTGGACGAGCACGGCCGCGTCGCTGACATCGGGGTGGGCGCGCAGTTGCGTGGTGATCTCACCGAGTTCGACCCGGAAGCCGCGGATCTTCACCTGCTCGTCGGTGCGGCCGAGGATCTCGAAGCCGGTGTCGGTGAGCCGGGCCCGGTCGCCGGTGAGGTAGAGCCGCTGGCCGGCGAACGGCCCGGCGGCCGGGGTGACGAAACGTTGGCCGGTGAGATCCGGGCGCCGGTGGTATCCGGCGGCGACGCCGGGCCCGCCGATGACCAGCTCGCCGACAGCGCCGGCCGGGGCCAGGTTGCCGGCCGGGTCGAGAACGGCGACGGTGTAGTTGACCAGCGGCCCGCCGACGGTCACCCGCGAGGTCAACCCGGGTGCCGCCGGGTGCAGCCGCTGCGCCGTGCACCAGACGGTGCCTTCAGTCGGCCCGTACTCGTGATCCAACGCGACGGTGGGCAGCAGTTCCGCGTGCATACGTACGTCGTGCGGTGTGCACGCCTCGCCGCCGACGGCGACGACCCGGAGGTGGGGTCGCCAGCCGGCGGGAACCGCGGTCAGCCACTGCCGGTAGAACGAGGCGGTGAAGTTGACGTGTGTGATCCCCGCGGTCTCGATCAGCACGCGCAGCGCGCCGGGGTCGTGGACCTGATCGGGGCTGTCCGGGAAGACGACCGTGCCGCCGGACCACAGCGTCCACATCATCATGTGCGGGCCGACGTCGAAGATGGCCGGGAGGGTGATCAGTGTGGTGACCGGCTCGGCGCCGGTGCCGGCGTCGTGCAGGAATCGGGTACGGGCGTGAATGGCCGTGCACGCGTTGCCGTGCGTCGCCACGACGGCTTTCGGCTTGCCGGTCGACCCGGAGGTGTAGACCAGGTAGGCGCCGTCGCCCGGTTCGACCGGTCGTGGTGCGGGCGCGCCCGGAGCGTCGAGTGGAGGGAGGTCGTCGGCGGCGATCACCGTCCTGGCTCCGACGGCGTCGGGATCCAGAACCGTGGGACCGGTGGTGATGATGATCCGGGTGCCGGCGTCGGTGAGGATCTCGCCGGTGCGGGCGGCGGGATGGCCGGGATCGAGGCAGACGTACAGGGCTGCGCTGCGCAGCACGGCGAGGATGGCGGTGATCAGGTCGGCGCCGGGCGGACAGGCGACAGCGACCACGTCACCGGCGCGTACCCCGGCGGCGGCCAGATGCGCCTGGAGGACGGCGGCGCGTTCGTCGAGGTCGCGGTAGGTCCACCGAGCGCGGCGGTGGAGCACGGCGATCGCGTCGGGTTGTGCGGCCGCGGCCGCGGCGAACCCCGCGTGCAGCGTGTCGTGCGGCAGCGGCTCCTGCCGGCCCTCGCTGGCGGCGAGGATGCGGCGGATTTCGTCGGCGCCGAGCAGGTCCAGGTGCCGGACAGCCCGGTCGCTGCTGTCCGGCAGCAGGCCGAGGATCGTGGCGAAACCGGACAGCAGCCGGTCGGCGGTGGCCCGGTCGAACAGGTCGGTGTCGTACTCCCACAGGACCGTCATGCCGCCGGCGCCGGTGCCGTCGTGGTCCGGGTCGGGGACACAGACCACGTTGACGTCGCCCTTGGCGGTGGCATTGTGCTCGATGACGAGCTGCGCCTGCACAGGCTCCATCTGCAGCCGGGGCCGGGGCGTGTCGTGAAACGCGAACATGACGTTGAACAGCGGATTGTGGCCGGGATCGCGAGGCCGGTCCAGGTGGGCCAGGAGGTCGAGCAACGGAAGTTCCTGGTGGTCCTGGGCGTCGAGCAGCATCGCCATCGTCGCGTTCAACAGTTCGGCGACCGAGGCGTCCGGGTCGACGTAGACGCGCAGCGGCAGCGCGTTGACGAACATGCCGAGCAGCGCGGCGGTGCCCGGCAGACGTCGGTTGGCCAGGGCCGAGCCGATGACGATGTCGCTGCTGCCGGTGTGCTGCCACACCTGCACCGCGAACGCGGACAGGAACACCGCGAACCGGCTCACGCCGTGCCGGGCGGCGAGCTCGTCGAGGCGTTGCACGACGACGGCGGGGATGTGCGTGTCGATCCGGTCACCGCGAAACGACCGGACAGCCTGGCGGGGCCGGTCCGGGGTGAAGGTCGCGCCCTCGGCAGGGCAGCCGTCGAGCCGGCCGGTCCAGTAGTCGGTGTAGGCGGTGAAGTCCGCGGTGGTGCGCCACCGCTCGTACCAGCAGGCGTAGTCGCGGTACTGCACCGCCAGCGCCGGCAGCTCCGGATCGCGGCCCTCCACGATCGCGGTGTAGATGTCACGTAGCTCGGTCAGGAACAGCTGCGCTGACCAGCCGTCGTGGGCGAAGTGATGCTCGACCTGCAGCAGCCGCCACCGGTCCTCGGCGAGCCGGAACAGGTGCCAGCGGACCAGCGGCAACGCGGCGATGTCGAAACCGACGCCGACGGCGGCCTGCATCCGGCTCGCCAGGGCCGCGTCGCGGTCCGCCTCTTCGAGGCCGGACAGGTCGACCAGGTCGATCGTGGCGTGCCAGGGCGGGTGCACGACCTGGATCGGACCGGTCGCGCTGTCGTGGAAGGTGGTCCGCAGGATCTCGTGCCGCGCCACGATGCTGGTCAGCGCCGCCTGCAACGCGTCGACGTCGACCGGCCCGTGCAGTTGCAGGGAGAACTGGGTGTTGTAGGCGCGGGCGTCCGGCGCCAGCTGGGTCAACACCCAGATCTGTGCCTGCTGCCCGCTCAGCGGATAGCCGCCGTGCGGCTCGCTGCTACCGGCTTCGATCATCCGGGCCGCCGGAGTCGCCTCCCGGACCAGGCCGGCGACATCCGTGATCGTCCGTGCGGCGAACAGCGCGCTGATCGGCACGTCGACCCCGTGGTCGGCGGTGATCGCAGCGGCCAGTCTGATCAGCGCCAGCGAGCTGACGCCCAGCTGCGCCAGCGGCGCAGTGGGCGCCAGGCGCGGGACGCCGAGGATGGTGGCAGCCCGGGCGGCGAGGCCGCGCAGCAGGACGTTGCCGTCCGCGTTGACGTCCTCCGGGTCGTGCACCGTGCTGGCCGGGCCGGGTAGTCGACGGTGGTCGATCTTTCCGGCTGGAGTGCGGGGAAGCTCATCCAGGACGACGTACGCGGCGGGCACCAGATACGACGGCAGCCGGCCGCGCAGGAACCGGTCGCAGTCGCCGATGAGCGTGGGGTCGTTGGCGCCGACACGGTGCAGGCCCGGGATCGGGACGAGGTAGGCGATCAACGCGGCAGCGTCACCGCCGTCCGACGCAGGCCGCGGAGCGACATGCGCCTGCATGATCGCGGGATGGCCCATCAGGACCGTTTCCACGTGCCCCGGCTCGACCCGGTGCCCGCCGATCTGGACCTGCCGGTCGGCACGCCCGAGGAACACGAAGGTCCCGTCCGGCGCCTGCTCGACCAGGTCGCCGGTGCGGTAGCCGCGCTCCCCGTCGACCGTGACGAACCGCTGCGCGGTCAGGTGATCACGGCGAAAGTAGCCGATGGCGAGGTTCGCGCCGGTGATGACCAGCTCCCCCGACCGGGCGGGCCGGCCGTCGGCGTCCAGGATCCGGTAGCCGGTGTTGCGGACCGGCGTGCCGATGCTCATCGGCGCCCGCTGTCCGGTGTCTCTGTCGTAGACCACGGCGTAGCTGGAGCAGACGCACGCTTCCGTCGGCCCGTACTCGTTGACCAGCGACACCCCGGGCACCGCCGCGGCATGTCGGTCGATCAGGGCAGGGCTCCACCGTTCACTGCCGATGCCCACGGTGGTGAGGCTGGCCGGGGGCTGTGCGGCGATCCGGTCGAGGAAGGCGCCGTACAGCGACGCCGGATAGATCAGGTGGGTGGCTTTGTGCCGGTTGATCAGGTCGACGGTACCGACGACGTCCGCCAGCGGCACCGCTTCGATGATCAACGCTCCGCCGGTCAGCAGGGTCCAGAACAGCACCCCGGTGGTGAGGTCGAACGCCGGCGAATGCAGCAGCGGCACCCGCCCGGCCCGGCCGTACACGTCGCTGCGGGCAGCGGTCGAGTTCAGCAGAGCCGTGTGCGGCACCACCACCCCTTTCGGGGCGCCGGTGGACCCAGAGGTGTAGATGACGTACGCCGCAGCTGACGGCGCCCCGGATACCTCGGCGGCCGGGGTGTCGAGCAGATCGGGGTAGGCGCACACCCGCGCATTGGTCCCGGCCCGGATGCGCTCGGCGCGGTCGGCATTGGTCACCACCAGCACCGGGCGCGCTTCCTCGATGACCTGCTGGACGTAGCTGTCGGGAGCCTGCGGATCGAGCGGCAGGTAGGTGCCGCCGGCCGCGAGCACGCCCAGTACCGTCGCGACGAACTCGGCAGACCGGTCGAGGATTACCGCCACGACCGGATCGCCGGTGGTGGGCAGGCCGCTGCGGATCAGGCCGGCAGCCACGGCGTGGGCGGCGCCGGCCAGGTCGTCGTACGTCCAGGAACGCGCCGAGGTGATGATCGCCGGCTCGGAGGCATACGACTGGAAGGCCGCACTCAACGCTTCCGCAACGGTGGGCGCGTCGACGGGGGACGGTAGTCGGACGATCACGACGAGGCTCCAGTGCGAGAGGCGGTTCGAGCGGCGGCGATACGGGCGTACAACTGCGTCCGGGCTGCCGGGCTGAGCCGGGCGCTGACGTGCCGGTCGAAATGCAGCAGGTAGGCGAGTCGCTCAGCCGGTGGTGTGTCGGGCTGGTCGGCGAACAGCAGATCGTGCGGGGTCATCGTGCGCACGGCGAACATCGGTTCGGGACTGCGCATCACCGGCAAGGCACGGTTGTGCACGCTGCCGACCGTGCTGGCCGGGTGGAACTCGCCGAGCATCAGACCGTGCTCAGCGAGCTCGTTACGCAGCAGCCTGTGTCCACCGTCGATGAAATCGGCGGCGCGATCCGCCGGTAGGTCGGGGAAGAAGGCGAGCAAGGTGGTATCGGATCGGTCCGATTCCTCGGCGAGTTCGCTGAACAGCCGCATCAACAGCCGGCCGGTGAGGACCGCCTGGTCGCTCGTGTAGGCCGGCACGTGGACCGTGACCATCCACACCACGCGAGCGCGCAGCGCCGGCGCCAGCCGGGGGCAGACCGCCCCCGGCCGGCCCAGCTCCGGATGCGGCTGGGTGACGAACTCGTCCAGCCAGCGCAGCCCGGCCGCGTACTGCGGCCACCGGCCGACCGCCTCGTCGACGTCGCAGGCCCGGATCAAGGACCCGGTGACAACCGACGGCGCCGCGCCCGTGATCCTCGCCGCGGACCTCGACCTTGCGCTCACCGCTGGGACGCTCCGACGGTCGCCGGAACCGGTGCACCGGGCTCGTCCAGCGGCTGGCCCGCCGTGGCGTAGGACTCGAAGCCGTCCGGGCCGACCGGCACCTCACCCCGCGTCGACGTGCGGTGCATGATCCGCACGGCGTCCTCACCTTCGAGGTGGTCGATGTCGGTGGCGGCCAGGTGCGCGGTAAACCGGTTGTCCCAGATCGCCACCGAGCCCGGCGCCCACGAGAACCGCGTGGTGTACTGCGGCCGGGTGAGTTCCTCGAACAGCATGTTCAGCAAGTGCCGGCTCTCGACCGGGCTCATGCCCAGGATCCGGGCGGTCCGCGACGGGTTGACGAACAGCGCACGCTCACCGGTCTCTGGGTGCACCCGGACCACCGGGTGCACCGCGACGCGCTGGCTGCCGATCTCCTCCATCGCCTGCCGCTCGGCCGGCACCGACGGATCCAGGTTGTGCGCTGCCCAGAAGGTGTGCTCGGCCTGCAGACCGTCGCACATCTGCCGCACCGCCGGCGACAGCCCTTGGTAGGCGGCCACCAGGTTCGTCCAGTGTGTGTCGCCGCCGTACGGGGGAACCCGCTCCGCTCGCAGGATCGCGATCGCCGGCGGGTTCACCACCTGCGACGCGTCGATGTGCCAGCCGCTGAGCGCCGTGTTCCAGTTCTTGCGGAAGATGGCCTCCCGGTTGGCGCCGACGAGCTTCTCGTCGACCTGCGGAGAGATCGTCAGGATCTCCGGGAAGCCCTCGAGCTCCGGAAGGTTCTGCGTCCGGGGGCTGGTGTGCAGCGTCCCGAACCTGCGCCCCAGCGCGACATGCGACGCGTGATCTAGACGCTGATCCCGGAAGAACAACACCTTGTGGGCGAGCAGCACCTCGCGCAGCGCTCCGATGGCGGCCTCCTCCAGGTCAGCGGCCAAATCAAGTCCCTCGACATAGGCGCCGATGAACCCCGCCGTGCGCTGCACCTTGAAGTTGGTAACCATTTGGCTACTTGCCATGGCCATTTCTCCTCATCTGGAAAAGACCGCGCCGATCAATGCATCGTTCACCTCCACATTCACACTCTTGCCTACGCATCGGAACGCCGTTCAGGCGGGAATTCCGTGGGAATCTGTATGGGAATGACGGCGGGAAAGATGCCTTCTCGCCTGGAGAAACACGAACCTTCTCCAGGGTTTCGACGCCCGGTAAGCGTCGAGCCAGCGGGAGCGCCAAGCCAGGCCCCCGACGTATGCTGACGACATGCTCGACGAGATCACCATTGACGTCGGACACGCCGAGCTCGCGGCCGCACATCTCGACGCGATCTGTACGGTCTACGACGAGGTGTTCTCCCGGCCGCCGTTCTTCTGGCGCGACGACGAATCCGTGCTGCACCGCGAACGCCTCGACTAGTTGCTCACTGATCCCACCTTCGGGATCACCGTGGCGGTCGCGCGCCCGATTTTGGTCGGCTTCGCCTACGGGTTCACGCTGCCGGCCACCACCCAGCGCTGGAGCAAGGTGACCGAGACCCTGGCGGACGAGACCATGCGGGAGTGGCCTGGTAGGACCTTCACGCTCTTCGACTTCGCGGTCCTGCCGACGGCACGCGGACACCGGGTGGGCAAGACGCTGCATAACAAGCTGCTGGCCAGCCGAGCCGAGCAGCGAGCCACGCTCACCGTCCAACCGACTGCGACCGACACGAAAGCCATCTACCAGAATTGGGGCTGGCGCCAGATCGGCCAGATTGAAGGCGGGCCCACCGCACCGGCACCGCTGTTCGACGTCTACCTCCGCGACTCCCTGGACGACCTACGTCACACCAGGTGATACGAACGCGCGAGCGCTAGAGCGACGTCGCTCAGCGAAAAAATACGCAGCAACGGCACGTCATAGAGATCCCGTTGTTTCCTTCGGAACATCAGGGGAGCAGTCACCTCAACGATGACTATTTCCGTGAGGAACTGCACGGTTGCGTCGAGTAGGTGGCTGGTGTGACCCGTGGCGCTGTGTTCCTTGAGTCCGACGGCTACGTGGATGTGGGGCGCTATCTGGTCCGCAGCTTCGTCCCATGCGAGGGTTCCGCCGCCGACAGCCTCGATGTTGGATAACTGGACCTTCGACCAAACTGGGGCTTGAGGGTTCTCGAGGCGTTCGCAGGTGCCGACTATGTCGGCGTTGGCGAAGCCGGCGATGAACATGGGGATGTAGCCCTGGCGGATGCCGTGCTTGGTGCAGACCTCGTTGAGGGCCGTGTAGAAGTCGTCGCCGTGGTCGAAGACCGCAACGATGGTCTGTCCGGCAGCGGCCTGCCAACTGCGTGTCATCGCGGCACCGCTTCGCGGTAGGTAGCGGCTGCACCGTTGAACGGTGACCTGTCGTCTACTTCGCTCATCGCAGAGAAGGCTGCCAGTGCTTCAGCGCGGCTGGTGGTGGAGGCGAGTGTCAGCTGTAGTAGGAGACGGGCCTTGTAGGGGTCGAGGATCCCGGTAGTGATGAGGCCGCGGTTGAGAAGGTCTCGTTCGGACCCGGGGAATCCGTAGGTGCTGGTTGCTGTGAAGCCGGCTCCGGTGCGGGATGCGAGGACGACCGGGATGCGGCTAGCGGCGCCTTCCAGATAAGTGACCCAGGTATCGGGGACGTGGCCGACGCCGAAGCCTGCGATGACGAGGCCGTCGAGTTCTCTGGCCAGGATTGGAAGCAGTGCGCCGTCGTCGCCGAGGGCTGCGGTGTGGATTGCGACCCTTGGGAGCGGGCGATCGATCAACTGGCAGGTGAGGGTGGCACGGTGGGAGGGCCGGTTGAGGATGCGGGGTTGTCCTTCGGCGAGGTAGCCGAGAGGGCCACCGGTCGGTGAGACGAACGCGGCGGTGCTCATGCTGTGGCGTTTGCGGACCCGTACGGCGGCATGGATCTCGTCGGCGAGTACGACGACGCAGCCGAGTTCTCGGGCTTGCGGAGATGCCGCGACCGTGACCGCGGCGAGCAGGTTGGCCGGTCCATCTGCGCCGGCCAGGGTGGGGTTGCGCATGGCACCGGTAACCACGATCGGTTGGGCGCCGGTGTGGAGCAGATCGAGGAGATAGGCCGTTTCTTCGATGGTGTCGGTGCCCTGGGTTATGACCGCACCGGCGACGCCGTCAGCGAAGTGTTCAGTGAGCATTTCGGCGAGTTCGAGGATGTCCTCACTGGTCAGTGACGCGCCTGGCCGGCTGCGCAGGGAAAGCGCGTTGACGTCGATGCCGGAGTCGGCGAGGCCGGGTACGGCGTCGATGAGGTCATGGGCCGACAGAGTGGGCGTGACGCCGCCACCTGCGTTTTGCGTCATGGCGATGGTGCCGCCGAGCCCGACGACCACGACTCGTGGGCGGGGGAACGGTGTGGAGGGTTCGGGCACCGATGTCGGTCCTTCCGGTCGGGCGCTGCGTGGGTAGCTTAAACCTGGTCACCGTCGCAGAGGACGCTGAAACGGCAGGGAGGGTAGACGCGCTGTTGCAGGGCGGTGTCAATGGCGCGACATGTGGAATCATGGTTAGGTGAGAGCATTAGAACCCGGCCTGGTGATCTGGGACATCGACGGCACGCTCATTCCGGCAGATCTTCGCTGGCTGCGTCGGGCGATCGCCAGGACCTACGGAATCGCGGAAACAGACGTTTCCTTCCCGCAAAATAAGGTCCACGGATACACAGACGAGTCTATCGTCATCGATACGGCGATCGCTTCCGGTGTTTCGCCCGTCGATGCCGAGATTCAGGTCGGCAACTTCGCTAGCAACCTTGATGCCGTGATGAACGAGGGGCGTCTAGAATTGCGGGCCAGCCAGCCACCCTATCCCGGTGCAGTTGTTAGCATTGCCGAACTGCATCAGGCAGGATTTGTGCAAACGGTGCTGACGGGTAACCTTCAGTCGGCCGCCGAGATCAAGCTCAGCGAACTCGGGCTGGATTCCCACTTGGACCTCAGCATCGGCGGTTATGGATCGGACAAACGAGATAGATTTCAGCTTTCGGACGTGGTGAAGCAACGATTCAGTCGTTTCTACAAATATGATCTAGATCCGCGAAAGACCGTTGTAATCGGAGATGCGCCAAATGACATCGCCTGCGCCCGGCAGGCCGGATTTCATGTGATTGTGGTAACTCACCGTGCAACCCGGGCAGAGTTGGAACAACATTCGCCAGATGTCATCTTGGAATCCCTAGACCCTTCGCAGGTTATTTCTGCGGTCAGAGAAGTTGTTCTTGGCTAAATACTTGCCGAGTCGCCTAGGCCGTCTTCATGCGAGCATCGAGTTGCCGGATCGAACGTTCACCGTTCCATGCCTCCAGACGTCTCCGAGCCTGGCGAGCGCGGTGAATTCCTCGGAGGTTGCCGACTGCAATCAATCGGTCGTAGGTGGCACCCAGGAGCGAGCAACACTCCTCCACCTCACCAGTTTCGGCGTATGAGCTAGCAAGGTCCACCTGCGCCGCGAGCATGACGTTAGTGTGCTGTTGATCCTCGGCGAGGTTTTCTACGGCTGACTCCAGCACCTCTATGGCCTGTTTGGGGCTTCTTAGGAGAAGCCGGCAAGTCCCCTCGTAGACTCGCACACGATTGACGCTCCAATCACTATATAGTCCGATACGGTCGTCGGGCTCAATCTCTTTCGCTGCCTCGTAAGCACGTTCTAAGGCCGAATCGGCCTCGCGCCGCAGGCCAAGCGCGGCGAAGGTTTGCGCCTGTTCTGCTGCGATCCGAGCGCGGGCTGGCGCCGATAACAGGTGAGAGGCTGCGGCTGCCTCATCAAGGAGCCTCAAGCCCACCATGACGTCACCGTTGGCCTCTATTAGAGTCGAAGCGTCAGAATGAAGGTTGCTCTCGAATATACGCGCCGTAGCACCAAGGCGCGGATGTTGCAGCTGATCAGCAAGACGTCGGGCATAGGCGCAATGTGCGAGCGCCATGCTTCGATTGCCCTGAGCACTCCACAGTCGACTAGCAACCACTGAGGCTTCACCTAGCATCGCGCCGATTTCTTTCCGGATGGGCCGCGAGCCCGGATGCCGAAATAGTGTAGAAAGGCATTCGCGATGCGCCTCGACCAGATTCAGCAGCGCCGAGGGCGCCACATTCTGCCGCTGCTGCACCAGCATGCTAGTAACCACTGAAAAGCTATTCCACTCGCCGACGGGTGAGTCGAAGATCTGAAATTGATCAGCCGGGCCAAACCCGGCGTCGACCGCAGAGGCTGGATCCCCAGATAACAGCTGGTGTTCCCAGTGAGGCGAAGCTGCTGCGGCGAGGGCCGAATCTTTCGAGAGTGACGAGCTCACCAGTCGTGGCACACTGATTTTCGGGCTTGAACTGACTTCCGTCACCGAACCGGCACCTTCAGCTTGCGGGGCTCGGCGATCGAAGAATCCGAGTTCCGGATCGGTAGCAGCTTGCAGTGTCTGCCGGTATGCGTCGCGACGTGGTTGGCGCGGCCAGGTGACCTGGCCGCGTTCGATCTTGCCGATGTCGTTGTCCGAAACCCGGTAGGCGTCGGGGACGAGCTGGTTGACGGCGTCGGCAAGGGCCTGCCTGCTGCCGAACAAGCGTCGGCGCGCATCACGGAACAGGATGTTGGGCCCCGCGTCCTGCGCAGACATCGTCGCCTCCTACAGACCGATGTTTGAATACGGAATGGCCGGTGGCCTCCCAGCACGAACCGTCATGTGTCGCGCCGTGACGGCGGTGCGCTATTGGCTGGTCGTCGCATCGAGATGGCTGCCAGCCGTCGCCATTGCGGTAGCGGCAACGCGCGCGGGTCCGGGTCGAGGACGTTGATGCAGACGTGATCCGCGCCGGCCTGGTGGTGCCGGTTGATGCGCTCCGCGATGCGGTCCTCGTCGCCCCAGGCCACCAGAGCGTCGACGAGGCGATCACTTCCGTGATGGTCGAAGTCGTCGTCGGTGAAGCCTAGTCTGCGCAGGTTGTAGGTGTAGTTCGACAAAGGTAGATACCGGCGAATGTGTTGGCGAGCGATGTCATAGGCGCGCGTCTTGTTGGTCTCGAGAACCACGGCTTGTTCCGGGATCAGGAGCTTCTCCGGTCCCAACTGGTGCCTTGCGAGAGCAGTGTGTTCCGCGGGTACCAGGTAGCTATGAGCACCGTCGGTAAGCGTGCCGGCGAGTTGCAACATCCGAGGGCCCAGGGCCGCAGCGACCCGGATGACATTGTTCGCCTGTACCGCCCGGTATGTATGCGCGTTGGCGTCCATCGCCTGTAGGTAGTCGCGCATGGTTTCGAGCGGCTTCTCGTACCGCAGTCCTCGAGTCTGTTCGACCAGCCTTCGGTGACTAATACCGAGGCCGAGGATGAACCGGCCGGGGTACGCCTCGCTGAGGGTCTGTTGTGCTGCATGGGTGGAGAGCGGATCGCGGGCCCAGATGTTCGCGACGGCGGTGGCGACGATCATCCGCTGCGTCGCGGCCAGCAGGATACTGGCCTGGCTGATGGGCTCACGGCCGACGTTCTCCCCGACCCACAACGAGTGGTACCCGAGGTCCTCCAGCTCCTGGACGGTGTCACGGACGACGTGAGCCGGCTGGAAATCGAATTGCGCGGTCCAGATGCCGAGGCCGGTGAGTTTCATGACGCCGCCCCGGCGGCTACGGTCGCCAGCGCCGTGGCGAACTCGTCGATCGGGCTTTCCAAACTTCGGCCTGCCCGCGGGTCTCGTCTGGCGACGGATCGCTGGATTCTGCGGGCCTGCTGAAGTATCGGCAGGATCGGCTGGTGCGTGGTCGACGTCAGAGCGCTACAAGCCAATTTGACGGCGCGGCCTGTCTCATCCGACTGAACAGCTGCGTCGGCGATCGACAGCGTCAGTACCGCGCGAGCTTTGGTGTGTGCCTGCGGCAGGGCTTCGAGCGAACCTGACAACTCCGCCTCCGCCATCTCGGGTTGTCGCAGCAGCAGCCAGCCCGAACCCGCGTAGTACCACACGTCGAGAATGCCCCGGTCGAAGTCCATACCGTGTCGGCGGTCGCGCTCTGCCGAGTATTCGGCTGCATCCTGGGCCCGCGCGTAGGACCGCTCGAATCCTGCTCGGTCACCCGTGGCGGCAAATGCCCGTGCCTGGAGGGCATACAGCCATGCTCGCGTCGTCTCGTCCGAGCCGTTGCGGGCGTGGTAGATGCCGCGTTCGATGAGGTCAGCGGCGCCTCGGAAGTCACGCCGATGCCACGGAATCAGGCTCTGGGCGCCGAGCAGCCATGCCCCCACGCTCCAGGCCTGCGCTTCGTGAGCTGCGGAGACCGCTAGCTCGAACCAGCGTCCGGCGGCGCGGTGCTCGTCGACGTCGAAACAACCCCAGGCCCGCAAGCCGCCCAGCCGCGCCGCAAGTGTCACCAGTCGCCGCTGATGGTGAATCGTCTGCCGGCGGCTGAGATGGGCAGTAACGGTGGTCATCAGGTCGCGGACTCGGCCCAGTGTGGTGTCGGGCGGCATCCGAGGGTAGTCCCGGTCCAGTTGATCGCACGCGAGCTCCGCAGCGATGAGCTCCGCGGCGCCGATTCCTGAGCGGTCCAGGACAGCGGCAAACCGGACGAGGTCGGTCCCCTCAGCGATGGCACTGAGTGACGCCAGCGGCGGCTCGTCGGAAGTCGCCTCATCCGGCGAATCCAGTGACGGTTCGTTAGGCGAGTCGGCGTTGCTTGTTCGCTGCTGGCGCCGATCGAAGAGGCCGATCTGCTGGTCGTTATCTACCTGCAGCGCCTTACGAAACGCCGATCGGCGCGGCTCACGAGGCCAGGTAACCTCCCCTCGCTCCAGCTTGCCGATGTCGTTTTCAGACACGACGAAGGAGATCGGCACCATGCTGTTGACTGCCTCAGCGAGAGCCTGTCTGCTGCCGAACAGCCGGATGCGTGCATCACGGAACCGCTCATTCGGTATCGCGTCCGACTCGGGCATCGCCGTCTCTTCCTGCGCGAGGGTATGGGCTGCAGCGAGCAAGGCATTCGTATGGTGATGGGCGGCCTACTCGATCCGCAAGGCATCGGCCGGGGCAGGCCACCCATCGGTGTCGGGTTCCGGGCTGGCGTCAGCGGTCGAAGTCGCCGTCCTTAGCGCCGCCGACCCAGGCATCGAACTCCTCGTTGGTGAAGATCAGCGACCCGCCTTCCGGACGCTTGGAGTTGCGCACCTCAACACCGCCCTCCGGGAGGTATCGGACCTCGACACAGTTCGACGCCGGGGCCGAACGGCTCGACTTGAACCACACCCCTGCCGGGCGGGGAGCCGCTGACGCCGCAGTGGTTTCCATACTCATCTCCTTGTTAAGCACTCCTGCGCCAGGGCGGCGAGAAGCTCGAGGGAATCGGCCGCGCTCAACGCGTCCTCCTGCAATTCCGAACGCAAGCTGGCGTAGATCCCTACTTCGACCTCGTCGGTAAGGATCATGTCGTCGATATTGGTATCCACCGTGACGATCTCAAGATCGTCAGGATCGGAGTAGGCGTAGTACGAGAACGCGCTGCGGGCCTGCAACCGCTCCGCGAGTGCGGCATCGAGCGGCAAGACCCGCACGGTCACCGCTCGCAGATTCAGCGTCGCACCGATCAGGTGTTCCAACTGGCCGTGCATGACATCGGCGGTGACGGTGCGCCGGCGAAGGGCCGTCTCGTCGATCACCACCTCGTACGGGGTCGCGGCCGGCGCGGACAGGATGGCCTGGCGTTTCTCCCGGGCTTCGAGATCGCGAGCAGTCGAGAAACGGCGGCTGCGGGTGGTGCGCGCCGCCTCCGCACGGGCCCGCGCGAAATGCGGGGTCTGCAACAGGCCGGGAATGAGAAACGGCTGGTACTCGAAGATCGCGCTGGCGCCTGCCTCCAGGTCGGCGGTCTGCGCCTGACGTGGACCCATCTCATCGTCGTAGCGCTTCCACCACCCTTGCGCTGCGGCCCGTTCGGCAGCTCGCATGATCTTTGTGTGCCTGGCGGCCGCAACGCCGAGGGCGTCGAGGATGAGGCGGATGGCCGCAGGATCGACTGGCCGATTGGCGGTCTCGATATGGCTGATCTTCTGCCGCTGAATACCGGTTTCCTGCGACAGCCTGTCGGTGGTGTATCCAGCTTGTTTGCGCGCATCGAGGATCGCGGCGGCAAGCCAAAGCCGATTCACATACGGGCTGAAGTTCACAACGCGACCTTCCCTGCTTCGCCGCATTCGATTGCGCCGCTCGACGAGAAGCGGCAATGGCGGCATCGTAACCCACCGCCGAAACGCAGCCAGGCCCTCACGAGCGGCCCTCATTGACGTTTTCGCAGCTCAGGACCCATAATTCCCGCGCCGATTCCCTTTTAAATTCCCGTCGATTCCCATGAAACAGGGATTCCTCTCGCCTCGTGCAGAGGCGATTGTGGAGCAACACAGATTGGGCATCACCTCGAATTGCAGATACCGCGGTGCCGCGCCTCACACCGCACTGCTGGCCAGATGCCGAGACCGATGCACGACCGCCGGCCACAAGACGATGCGAGGAACCGATCATGGCTGAGATCGCTGCGAGCACCCGTCACGCCGGGATGCCCAGCACCACGGAAGCCCGGGTCGTTGATGGCACGCGGCTGCTCGTCGGTGTCGCCGCCTACGACAGGGAGCTGGGGGCCTGCCGCCGCGGCGCTTGGCCGCCGAGCGAATCCGCGCGTTGGTCCAGCCGGGCAGGCGTACCCGCTCCTGTTCCTGGCGCGAGGACGGTGTCTCGCTGATGTGGACAACCCGAGATGCGACCTACTGGGACATCCGGCCCCTGGCGGGTGTGCTTGCGGCCGCCGCGCTGCCCACGATGTTGGGCCGTTGGCTGGAGGCGGAGCCGGTAGCCCGCGGCCGCCAGCTGTTCCATCATCATGTTGCCCGGACGGCGGAGGCGATCCAGTACGGTGCAGCACGAATCGTTGAGAACGGCGATCAGGTGATCGCTGCAGCGCTGTGGCTGCCCTGTGCGGCTCCCTGCTCCGCCCGCGCGGTGACCGCACCTGATGGCGGCGCGTTCGCCGCCAAGCTCGGCGAGCTCGATGCCGCATCCAGGCAGGCGCACGAAGGCCAGCCACATCGGCGGCTGGCCGGACTGGGGGTTCTGCCGCGTTGGCAGCGGCACGGTATCGCCAGCGTGCTGCTCACCGAAGACCTGGCGGGTGTTGCAGAGCCGGCGCGCTGTTTGCTCGCGGCCGATGATGCCGTCACGGCCGTGGCCTTAAGGTGCGGATATCGTCCGTACGGCGATCCGGCTCTTCTTGGCCGTGGATCGGCAACCGTCCAGCCGATGCTACGCACAGTCGACTGCGATGCCGTACGTGTTTACGTGCATGCCTTCGCAGGGAAGGGCAATGCGAGTTTCGCCGGTAGTGACACCGCCGGCTCCGTCAGCACGGCGTGCAGGCCGGTACAGGAGGCACGGTGAACGCCGCTGCGCCACCGGCGGGCCGCACCGCCCGCATCGATCGCCGACGCACGCCAGCAGTAGCCAGCCCGCGTTCCCGGAACGTACCCAGCGGCGGGACGGTCCTGGCATGAACCTCGACCATGGGTCCGCAGCCCCGCCGGATCACCGTCCGCCGACCGTCAAGATCGACGTGCCGCATTCCGCCCGGATCTACGACTACTGGCTGGGTGGCAAGGACAACTTCGCCGTCGACCGCGAAGTCGGCGAGGCGATGGGGCCCTCCCCCTTGATCTTGGACACTTGAACCTTGGATCGTGAGGTCCGGGTAGATCAGGAGTCCTGGAGCACGATGGCGAACAAGCAC
>NZ_JBNZCE010000038.1:0-42688 GCF_050589265.1 Actinoplanes sp. G11-F43 | reverse complement strand
GCAACCTCGTCATCAGCCTCCTGCGCCTGGCCGGCGCCACGAACGTCGCCAAAGCTCTCCGCCACAACAGCAGAAAGCCGCACCGATCCCTACAACTCCTCGGAATCGCTTGAAACGGTCAAACCTCTACCTTGCAAAGGCCCTGGGGTTGCTCCGACCGCTCTTCTGCCAGGTCACTCCCTGGAGATCGCCGGCCGGCATGCCGTTGACCACGTAGGCCATGTGAAGCTCCCTAGATTTGCCCCGGATCGCCCATCGATCCGGGATCGGTGGTGGTCTCCGCGTGCCTAAATCGGGCGGCGATGCAAATGCACGTGCATCTGGCCTTGCGTAGTCACGGGATTCTGAGCATGATAACGCACGTACTACTCCCTTTGGGTGTCACTGAGGGTGACATCTTTAGGTGATGGGTCGGTCGCGGAGCGACAGTCTGCGGCCTCGGCGCGAGGCTCCCTGGCGGGGGCGTCCTTAGCGAGAGGTGACGAGTATGTCGGTACCAAACTTCGGCCCGGAACACCCCGAATCGGGTGGTCCCGGCGCGGTCGACAGCCCGCGCTGGGGCAACTCCCTGGTCTACCGTGGCGAGCCGGACGAAGTCTTCGCGGCCTCCACCCGGGCGACCATGGTCAGCCACCGGTTCGGCGGGGTCAGGTATGCGTTGAGCCGGCCCGGCGGGACGACCGTCCGGAGGCCGCCTGCCGAGGAGGATGAGTCCGACGCGCGTGATTGAGCTCGTTCGTTGTCACCGCAGGCAGCGACAGGCCCGAGACCCGCGGCCCCGCGGCCCGCACCTGCGCGACAGTCGTCTGCGGCAGAGCGGGCCGGACTGGCCGGTGTACGAGTTCGCGGAAGCGGACTACTGCTACGGCGTCGGCCCCATCCGTTTCCGGCTGGAATGGGTGAACTGGGCGCAACCCATCCCGCACGAGGGAGACACCTGGCTGGCCGTGCGGGGAGTGGTCATCGATCGAGCCGGTCGTGACGGCGTCGTCCGGGAGATGCTGGTGCGCGCGTCCCGCGTGCCGCTCCCGCCGGCCAGCCGCCGCCCACGGATGAGGGCGCTGCGAAGCACGCCCGTCTGACACCGGGTGGGCGGCGCGGTTCCCCGTGCTGGGCCGCCCACCCGGCTCCACCCCCGCGGCCCGCGCCAAGCCGCAACAGTCCACGCAAGGTACCCCCACCCCGCGTGGACATCTGCGGCCCATTTCGGGCCGAAAGTGTCCACGCGGGGTGGCGCCGGGGTTTGCGTGCCGATTTGTGGGGCGTTTCGGGCTGTAAGTGTCCACGCGGTGTGGCCGCCACGCGGGGCGGCGGCGACGTTCGCGTGCTGAGTTGTGGCGCGGTTTGGACCGTGGGTGGTCAGGGTTTGCGGGCCACGCCTGCCCAGTAATATGCCGCCTGCGGATCGGCGACCGGCGCGTCCGGGCGCCACGCCGACACCGGCGACAAACCCGGCTCGAGCAGCTCCCAGTCACCGAAGAAGCGGCTCACCGCCTCCTTCGTGCGAGCCACCAGCGTCATCCCGGCCCCGGTGGCCGCTGCCACCGCCGCGTTGACCTCGTCGGGGTTGAAGTCCGCGGTCGGATGGGTGATGGCCAGGCAGCTGCCCGACGGCAGGGCGTCACGCAACTCGGCGACCAGCGACCACGGGTCGTCGGCGTCGGACAGCAGCATCAGGATGGCGATCAGGGTGAGGCCGACCGGCTGTTTCAGGTCGAGCGTGTCACGCAGTGCCGGATCGTCCAGGATGGACCGGGGTTCGCGGATGTCGGCCGCGATGTACTCACTACGGCCGGCCGGGTTGCTGATCATCAGGGCGCGGGCGTGGACCAGCACGATCGGATCGTTGTCCACATAGACCACTTTGGCGGACGGCTTGTGGCCCTGGGCGATCTCGTGCAGGTTGGGCCGGGTGGGGATGCCGGTGCCGATGTCCAGGAACTGGGTGATGCCCTCGTTGACGACCAGGTCGCGGGCGACCCGGTGGACGAACTTGCGGTTCTCGCCGGCCATGTAACGCATCCCGGGGATGGCTTTGATCATGGCCTCGCCGACCTGCCGGTCGATGGCGAAGTTGTCCTTGCCGCCGAGCCAGTAGTCGTAGATGCGGGCGGAGTGGGGCACGTTGATGTTGACGCCGGGTGGCGCGACCTCGGTGGGTGCGGAATTGCCGTCTGCCACGACCGCCTCCTAGCGTTCGACCCCTCGGCCAAGACCGATCCAGATTAGCCGGAACGATCGACCGGCTTCACCCCCGGCGACCGAATCCAGCCGGACGGCTGTCAGGCTGCCGAGGCGTAACCTCGGGAGGCTGTCGAGACGACACGGTCGCGGCCGGCATGTTTAGCAGCGTACAGGTGACTGTCCGCTGTGGACAGGAGTGCCGGTTGGGTGACCGCCGGAACGTCGGAGCAGGCGGCCACCCCGACACTGACGGTGACCGGCAGGCCGCGGGTGATGTCGCGCCAGTCGTGGTCGCGGATGGTGCGGCGGATGCCGTCGAGCAGCGCGGTGGCCCGGCCGGGGGTGGTGCCGGGGAGCACGATCAGGAACTCCTCACCACCCATCCGGGCGGCGAACCCCTCCGGGCAGGCGGCCGCGACACCCTCGGCCAGGAGCGCGGCGACCCGGATCAGCACCTGGTCGCCGACGTTGTGCGAGAGCCGGTCGTTGACCTGCTTGAAGTGGTCGAGGTCGATCAGTGCCACGGTCAGTGCCGGGTCGGTCTCGATCAGGTGGGGCAGGCTCTCGTCGACGAAGCGGCGGTTGTGCAGGCCGGTCAGCGGGTCGCGGCGGGCCTGCTCGCGGAATCGCTCGGCCTCCTGCCGGGCCTCCATCGTCTCGAACATCGCCTGCCGGGTCCGGGTCCGTGCTTCGCGCTGGAGCGAGTGCAGATTCTGGTACGCCGTGAAGAAGGTCTTGTGCACGGCGAACGCCTCGGCGAACTCACCCCGGGCGGCGTGCAGCTCGGCCTGCTCCTGGTGCAGCCGGACCAGCATGTCCAGAAGGTGGCGGTCGACGCACAGCTCCCGGCACTCGTCGAGGCTCTGCTGCGCGGCGTCGTAGGCTTTCAGGCCGCGCTGGGCCTGGGCGATGGTGAGCAGATAGCCCGCCAGCGCGTCGGCCCGGTCGTGTTGACCCTCGCCGTGTCGTGCGATGCAGAGCCGCATGGTGTCCTCGGCCTCGGCGTAGCTGCCGTTGCCGACCTGAATGGAACCGATCGTGTCCAGGTAGTCCGGCTCGAGAAGGATGTCCCACTCGGCGGCGAGACTCTGCAGCCGGTTGGCGACCTGCTCGGCACGCTGCCGGTTGCCGGTGTCGAACTCGGCGAAGGCCTGGTTGTTGAGCAGGCAGAGCAGGGCCGGCGAGCCGGTCATCACGGCCAGCTCCTCGGCCTGGGCGTAGCGCACCCGGGCGGCGTCCATCGAGCCGGCCGCCCAGAACGAGTCGGCGAGCTTGGTGCGGTGCCAGATGTGCATGTGGGTGGTGGCGTCGTCGTCGAGCAGCTCGACCGAGAGCAGCGCGTGCTCCAGGGCCTGCTCGGCGTCGCCGAGATGCTGATGGATGTAGGACCAGAGGACGTGCATCCGGGCCATCAGGACCCGGGCGTCGTTGGCCACCGCCCACTCGTGGACCTGCCAGATCTGCTCGGTGGCGGCGGCGATGTCGCCGTCGCGCATCCGCATGTTGGCCTGGCAGAGCCGTGCTCGTGCGATCAGCAGCGGATCGCCCAGAGCCTGGGCGGCCTGCTCCAGCAGGATCGCCCGCGCCAACTCGGCGCGGGCGTCCCAGGAGCGCTGATCCTCGATGTCGAGCAGGGCAGCCGAGAGCGTGTCGGCATCCACCGGCAACTCCATCAACCGCCTCCAACTCCGAGTGTGTGTCATCCCTCAGTGAGTCGTCATCGGCTCGGGGGAGCCGAGGTTGAGGGAAACCACCCGGACCCCCGAGGCTAGCTCTGTGTGAGCGGCCGACCCCAGGGAGTGCGAGGTGATGTCCGCCCTATTCGACCGAGACCTTCTCGGAGGGCGACGAGACCGGCGGCTTGATGTCGACCGTCGACCGCAGTGCGGCCGGCCGCATCGCGATCGCCGCGATCACACCGATCACGGCCACCGCGGCCGAGATCAGGAAGATGTGCCCGGTGGCGTCGCCGTATGCGATCCGGACCACGTGCTGGATCGCCTCCGGCATGGCGCTCAGGTTGAGGCTGCTGCCGCTGCCGGCCGCGTCGGCGGGCACCCCCATCGCGCTGAGCTGCGAGGTCATCGAGTCGGCGACGTGCCGGGCGAGGACCGCGCCGAGCACCGAGACGCCGATCGTGCCGCCGAGCGAGCGGAAGAAGGCGACGGTGGAGCTGGCCGCGCCGATGTCCCGGAGCGAGACGGTGTTCTGCACGGCGAGCACCAGGTTCTGCATCGACATGCCGACCCCGACGCCGACCAGGGCCATGCAGGCGCCGATGTACCACAGGGAGGTGTCGTGGTCGAGGAAGGAGAGCCCGGCGAACCCGGCGACCAGGATGATCGTGCCGGCCACCACGTACGGCTTGATCCGCCCGGATTTGGTGATCGCCTGCCCGGCCAGGGTGGAGGAGACCAGGACGCCGGCCATCATCGGGATCATCAGCAGGCCGGCCTCGGTGGGGCTGTAGCCGCGGCCGATCTGGAAGTACTGCCCGAGGAAGACCGAGCCGCCGAACATGGCCATGCCGACCGCGAGGCTGCCGATGATCGCCAGGGCGGTGGTGCGCTCCTTGAGGATGGGCAGCGGGACCACCGGCTCGGCGACCCGGGACTCGACCCAGACGGCCAGCGCGAGCAGCACCAGGCCGCCGCCGACCATGGCGAGGGTCTGCCAGGAGATCCAGCCGAACGCGTCGTCCACGAAGGAGACCCAGATCAGGATGACGCTGACGCCGGCCGCGATGAGGGACGCGCCCAGGTAGTCGATCTTCACGTCGTCGCGGCGCATCACCGGCAGGTGCAGAGTCTTCTGGAGGACGAGCAGGGCGATCACCGCGAACGGCGCGCCGATGAAGAAGCACCAGCGCCAGCCGAGCGCGTCGGTGTCGACGATCAGGCCGCCGAGCAGCGGGCCGCCGACGGTGGCCAGGGCCATCACGCCGCCGAGGTAGCCGTTGTAGCGGCCGCGCTCCCGGGGCGGGATCATCGCGGCGATGGCGACCTGCACCAGCGCCTGCACGCCGCCCATGCCGAGGCCCTGGAAGGCGCGGGCGGCGATCAGCTGCTCGGTGTTCTGGGTGAAGCCGGCGATCAGCGAACCCACGATGAAGATGATGATCGAGATCTGGACCAGCAGCTTCTTGCTGTAGAGGTCGGCCAGCTTGCCCCAGATCGGGGTGGACGCGGTGGCGGTGAGCAGGGTGGCGGTGACCACCCAGGTGTACTGCGTCTGGGTGCCGTTCAGATCGCCGATGATCTTCGGCAGTGCGGTGGAGACGATGGTGGAGCTGGCCATCGCCACGAAGAGCACGAGCAGGAGGCCGGATAACGCCTCCAGGATCTCGCGATGGGTCATCGGGCGCTCGGTCATCGCGCCACCTCCGCTGCGCTCCGGCGCCGCGATGACCTGCAAACGGTGCTGGATGGTTCGCTCGCAAGCTCGCTCACTGCGTGACCTCTTCCTGGGTGATCAGATCGTGGGCCATCCGGCTCAGCGAAGTGGTGAACGTGTTGATCTCCTCGGGTGTCCAGTCGCGCAGTGCCGCCGCGATCCGGGCCTCGTAGAAGGTCTCGGTCTGGTCGAGAAGGGCATGGCCGGTCTCGGTCACGTGCAGGATGCTGGCCCGGCCGTCGGTGGGGTCGGCGATGCGTTCCACCAGGCCGGACCGGACCAGTGAGGCGACCGCCCGGCTGATCGTCGAGGGGTCGAGCGCGTGGGCGCTGGCCAGCTCCTTCATGTGGCAGCCGGCCGACTCGCGGCGACGGATCGCGGCCAGCACGCCGATCGGCGCCTGCACCGGGTGGGCCTGTTTAAGCAGCCGGACCGCCTTGATGGCGTCGTGCAACGCCTCCACCAGCGTCATAGCCGCCTCCTCGCAATGCTTGGTGCATACAACTATCTTCCCAAAATTGCCCAGTGCGCAAGTTTGCTCATTGGGAACTCAGTCACACGCCGGTACGCTCAGATCATGAGTGCGGCGACCGAGCAGGGGCTTCGCGAGCGGAAGAAGGCGGCGACCCGGCAGGCCCTGCACGACGCGGCGCTGCGGCTGGCCCTGGAGCACGGCCCGGAGCGGGTCACCGTGGAGGCCATCGCCGACGAGGTGGGTGTCTCCCGGCGGACCTTCTCCAACTACTTCGCCAGCAAGGAGGAGGCGCTCTTCTACGGCGACCAGCGCCGGATGCGCCTGCTCGCCGACCGGGTCCGGGACCGGCCGGCCGCCGAGCCGCCGTGGACCGCGCTGACCGAGGCCGCCCGGATCTTCTACGCCGACCTGGGCGATCTCGACCCGGAGTGGATCGCGCGGAGCCGGCTGGTGCGCCGCCACCCGTCGCTGGCCGCCGCGCAGGTGCAGACCTTCGCCGCCAACGAGCGCGAGCTGGGCGAGGCGGTCGCGGTCCGCCTCAAAGACCAGGACCGATTGGGTGTACGCGCGAAGCTGCTCGCCGCGGTCTTCCTGTCCGCTCTGCGGATCGCTGTGAACACCTGGCTGGAGCACCCGTCCGAGGTCCGGTTCTGGGATCTGGCCGGCGAGATCCTGGACGACGCCGGGCGCGGGCTCTCCCAGTTCTAGGGTTTGGCGCCCAGCCCGCCGATGACCAGGGTGAGCTGACGGCGCCAGGCCTGCGGATCGGCGGAGTGCTGGGCCACCCCGGCGTTCGCCATCATCAGCAGATCCATGTCGTGCCTGGTGAAGTCGGCGCGCAGCCGGCCGGCGCGCTGGGCCCGGGCGTACACGTCGACCGCCCGCTGCTGGGCCGCGGTCCGTAGTGCGGCGAGCCGCTCGTCGTCGTCGAAGGCGCTGGTGACCAGCAGTTCGGCGAGCCCCCGGTCGGTGGCCTGGAGTTCGCAGACCCGGGTCAGGTAGCCGACGAACCCGGCCCACGGGTCGGGGTGGTCGAGGGCCTGTTCGGCGAGCCGCACCGCGGCGGTCATGTGACTGGCGAAGACCTCGGCGATCAGATGCCTGCGGCTGGGGAACCGGCGGTAGAGGGTGGCGTTGCCGACGCCGGCCCGGCGGGCGATCTCGTCCAGGGAGGCGTCCAGGCCCTGCTCGGCGAAGACCGCACGTGCCGCGGTGAGCAGGGCCGCACGATTGCGGCGGGCGTCCGCACGCAGCCGGGTGGCCATGCGCCACAGGATACGACGTTCCCGGGGAATCACGGAGATTCGATGTTACGGTCCGCGTGATCAATGCCGAATCGGTACAGGAGGTGCGGTAATGCCGCAGATCGAGATCGAGGTCCCGACCGCGGACGGCGTCGCCGAGGCCTATCTCAGCACGCCGGAGGGCGACGGGGAGGCGCCGCCGGTGCTGATGTTCATGGATGCGTTCGGGCTGCGGCCGAGGATCCGGGAGATGGCCGACCGGATCGCCGGGCAGGGGTACGCCGTACTGGTGCCGAATCTCTTCTATCGCAGCGCCCACGGCCCGATCGTGTCGCCGGAGGAGCTCGCCGACGACGA
The DNA here is from genome assembly GCF_050589265.1 of Actinoplanes sp. G11-F43. Lineage (NCBI taxonomy): Bacteria > Bacillati > Actinomycetota > Actinomycetes > Micromonosporales > Micromonosporaceae > Actinoplanes > Actinoplanes sp. G11-F43. The sequence goes on along the minus strand of NZ_JBNZCE010000038.1, from coordinate 35,035 downwards.
GAAGCGGGGTGCCGCCTTCGGGCGGATCATGCCGATGATCCAGGAGCTGACCGCGGGCCGGCTGACCGCGGACGCCACTGCCTACCTGGACTTCCTGACCGGGCGGGACGGGGTGGCGGACCGGCCGGCCGGGATCGTCGGCTACTGCATGGGCGGGCGGTCCGCCCTGGTGGTGGCGTCGGCGCTGCCGAACCGGTTCGCCGCGCTGGCCAGTTTCCACGCCGGCCGGGTGGTCACCGACACCCCGGACAGCCCGCACCTGGGCGTGCCGTCACTGACCGCGGAGGTCTATTTCGGACACGCCGACAACGACGGGTCGATGACGCCGGAGCACGTCGCGGCACTGGAGGTGGCCCTGGCCGAGGCGGGCGTGGAGTACACCTCCGAGGTGTACGAGGGCGCGCCGCACGGATTCACCATGAGCGACACGTCGATGTACCACGAGGCGGGCGAGAAGCGGCACTGGGAGGTGCTGTTGCCGCTCTTCGCGCGACGGCTGAAGCCGGCGCTCAGCTGATACAGAACTCGTTGCCCTCCGGGTCGGCCATGGTGAACCAGGAGTGCGGGCCCTGACTGGCCTGCCAGAGGAAGACCGCACCCCGGGCGAGCAGTTTGTCGCGCTCGGCGTCCCGGTTCTCCGCGCCGACCCGGATGTCGACGTGCACCCGGTTCTTCACCGTCTTGGCGGCCTCGTCGAACTGGAAGAGCATCCGCCGCCCGGCCGTCGGGTGATTGATCGCGGCGCCGGTCCGCCACACCAGACGGCCGTGGTGGTGGACGGTCTCGGCGTCGGTGGCGTACCCCTTGGCGAGCATGTCCTTGATGAACGCCTCGTCCTGGGGCTCGACCTCCCAGCCCAGGGTCTCCGCCCACCAGTCGGCGAGCACGTGCGGGTCGGTGCAGTCCACGGTGACCTGGAAGTCGTAAGCCATGACCGCACGCTACCCAGGATTGCGGACAGCATCCGGCCTAATTGGCGTACAGGCCCGGGAAGTAGCGGTCGACCGCCGTCACGTCGTACACATGGCGCACTTCATTGATCTTCTGGTTCTCCACCCCGAGGAACTCGACCATCCGGGCGGTGCCGAACGGGCCGACCAGGTCGTAGATCAGCGCCGCCCCGTCGATCGCGTCGGTCCGGGTCACCACGGTCACCTCGTCGGCGAACGCGGCGATCCGGTGCAGGACCTGGAGCATCTCCTCGTCGTCGACGGGTGCGTCGAAGTTCCACTCGGTCTCCACGTCCGGGGTCAGCAGCTTGCGCGCCCCGGCCAGGTCGTCGCTGGTCCACGACCTGACCCAGAAGTCCACCACGTCCATGCCGGTCCCCATCAGCCGTTGAGCATCGCGTCGGCGCTCACGAACGAGTAGCCGGCTCCGATGATGCCCGGGATCAGTTCCAACAGATAGTCCAGGCCGAGGTACGGGTGGTAGAAGAAGCTGGCCACCCCGTCCCGGACCACCAGGTTGCGCTCGGCGCTGGCGACCAGGTCGGCGGGCAGCCGGACCGGGTGCGTGTTGTACGCCTCCGGCTCCACGTTGCCGATGTTCTCCGGCACCACGACCGAGCCGTAGACGTCGCGGACGGTGTACGGGAAGAACTGCCCGAACTGCCGGCCGTAGTCGTACTTCCCGCCGGTGAGCACGCCGGGGAAGTAGAGGCCCCGGTCGTACCGCTTGCCGAACAGGTTGTGCACCGCCTGGTAGTCGGCCGGGCTGGCGGCGTAGTGCGGGAACTCGAAGATCTTCGGGGTGCCCAGCCCGGTGGTGACGAACAGCGCGCCGGAGGCGACCATCCGCGAGGTGGCCCAGGCGACCGAGTCCTCCTTCACCGGGCCGTCGTAGATCACCCGGTCGGCGTCGTCGACGTGCGCGGTGTAGAACTCGAAGTCGTTGCCGCTGGAGCCGTCGTACGGGTTGTTCACCGCGCCGTACTGATGGGTGTAGCCGTGCATGAGCAGCGTGCCGCCCCGGGACTTCATGTACTTCAGCGCGGACACCACCTGCGGCCGGCGGGCCAGCGTGTAGTCGGTGGTCTTGTCCTTGTAGCGCGGGTAGACGGCGACGCTGAACGGCACCTTCATCGACCACAGGTAGTCGGCGATCGCCCGGAGCTGGTCCGGGTCGGCGTCCGGCCCGACGTCCTCCAGCCGGACCAGGGCCCGGTGGCGTTCCGGGGTGTCCGGGCCGAGCACGTCGAACAGCAGGTCGGCGAAGATCAGGTAGCGGTCGTCGTGGGTGACGTAGGAGTAGGGGATCTCACTGACGTACGTCAGGTTCCCGGACCGGACCGCCCACGGCAGGGTGCCGCCGTCGGCCCGGACCGCGGTGGCCAGGGTGGTGACCTTGGCCGGGTCGGTGACCGTCAGGTTCATCAGGCCGGACTTGTTGTCGTCGCTGCGCTCCAGGACCCGGCCCTTGTAGCCGACCTCGGCGAAGTCACCGAAGTCGAACAGGCCGCTGGTGAAGCCGTACTTCGCGGCGAAGCCGTCCACCCGGGTCAGCTGCCACACGTTGTCGCGCACCCAGAGCACCGGCTTGGTGGTGGCCATCACGTCGGCCAGGAAGGCGGCCGGCAGCGGCTCGTCGTAGGTCGAGCCCAGGTAGATCACCGCGGTGAAGTTCCTCAGGTCACCGGACCGGTAGCCGGCCACCGGAGCGGCCGTCCACGATCCGAAGTGCGAGCCGAGGTTCGCGGTCTGGGTGGCGTAGACCTCACCGAGCCAGCCGTAGTCGCCGGTGGTGTCGTACAGGATCAGGGTCTTGGCCGTACCGCCGCCGGGCGCGGCCTTTCCGGTCCTGGTGTTCTTGGTGGAGACCGCGGCGTCCGCCTCGATGGCGGTGAGGCCGACGCCCGCGACCGCGGTGGCGGCCACGCCGGCGATCAGGACGCTGCGACGGGAGACGACGGTGTTAAGCATCAGGCCACGGCTCCGGTGATGGTGGTGACGACGGTCGAGGTGACGGGCATGGCCTCCGGGGCCGGGGCGAGACCCAGCAGGTTGGCGGTGGCCTGGGCGGTGCGGCGGGCGGCGAGACCATCGCCGTACGGGTTACCGCCGGCCGTCATCGAGTCCCGGCGAACCCGGCTGTCCAGCAGCTGCGACGCCTCGGTGACGATCAGCGCGGTGTCCGAGCCGACCAGCTTGGCGCAGCCGGCGTGCAGCGACTCCACCCGCTCGGTGACGTCCCGCAGCACCAGCGCCGGCACCCCGAACGAGGGCGCCTCCTCCTGGATGCCACCCGAGTCGGTGAGCACCAGGTAGGCCTCGGAGAGCAGCCGGGACAGGTCCGGGTAGGGCAGCGGGTCGGTGACGGTCACCCGCTCCACCCCGGACAGCGCCGCCTCGACCTGCTCGCGGACCGCCGGGTTGGGGTGGCTGGGCAGGATCACGTCGATGTCGTCGTACCGGGCGATCAGTTCCTTGACCGCGGCCAGGATCCGGTCCAGCGGCTCGCCCCACGACTCGCGCCGGTGGGCGGTGACCAGCACCAGCCGGTTGGTGCTGCCGGTCCGGGCGGCGGCCACCTCCGGGTTCTCGAACGGCAGCCGCCGGCCGGCCACTGCGAGGGTCGCGTCGACCACGGTGTTGCCGGTGATCAGCACGTCGCTCGCCGGGATCTTCTCGTCCAGCAGGTTCATCGCGGCCAGCGGGGTCGGCGCCAGGTGCAGGGCGGCGACCTGGGCGACCAGACGGCGGTTGCCCTCCTCCGGGAACGGCGACTCCAGGTCGCCGGAGCGCAGACCGGCCTCCAGGTGGACGACCGGGATGCGCCGCCAGAACGCGGCCAGCGCGCCGGCCAGGCTGGTGGTGGTGTCACCCTGCACGATCACCGCGGCCGGGGTGCGTACCGACCAGAGTTCGTCCAGTTCCCGGATCATCGCGGTGAGCAGTTCGGCCTGACCGCCGGTGACCCGCTCGACCTGGAGGGTGATGTCCGGCGCCAGGCCGAACGCTCCGAGCGCCTGGGTGACCATCGCCGGGTGCTGGCCGCTGGCGAGCAGCACCGGCTCCAGGATCCCGGCCTCCCGCATGGCGAGGGCGACGGGGGCGAGCTTGACGGCTTCGGGGCGGGTGCCGCCGACCAGGTGGACTTCACGACGAGACATGGTGGGGAGCCTTTTCTCGAGAATTGTCAGGCGGCGAGGGCGAGGGGTTCTTCGGCGAGGCGTTCGGTCTTGGCCCAGGCCTGGCGTCCGCTGGCCTGGCGGCCCAGGGCCCGGTAGGTGGCGGCGAGACCGAGGACCAGGAAGGCCGGGTACGCCAGGGCGGCGGTGAACATCCGCCGCATTCCCTCGTCGCCGTGTTTGCGCCGGTGGACCGCGGCCCAGAGCAGTCCGGGGAAGGTGGTGACGCCGAGCCAGACGGCGATGCTCACGGCCAGCGCGGTCCAGGTCGGGATGAAGACGATCGGATGCCCGATCAGCAGGCCGCCGAGCCCGGCGATCCCGGTGCCGATCAGCAGCACCGTGACCATCGCGTTGGCCCACGGGGAGAGCAGGTAGTGCAGCATCTCGGCGAGGGCGATCCGGGCCACCCGCGGTGACGAGAAGAGCCGGCCCAGGTAGCGGGCGCACTGCATGTTGCCCTGGGCCCAGCGGGTGCGCTGCCGGGTGAGCCGGCGGACGTCGACCACGGCCTGCTGGGTGACCGAGGCGCGGGAGGTGTAGCGGATGCCGACGCCGTTCAGGTGCATCCTCAGGCCCAGCTCCAGATCCTCGACCAGGCAGCTGGACCACGGGGCGGTGCCCAGCGCCTGGAGGGTGGACAGCCGGCTGAACTGGCCGTTGCCACCGAGGCCGACGGTGTCCAGGGCGTCGCGCATGTTCTGGCAGGCGTCGACGATCGCGCCGAACTCCAGATCCTGCACGGCGCCGAGCAGGCGGTTGCGGTTGCGGATGCGCACCTGCACCTGGGCCGCGCCGACCCGCTCGTCGCGCATCAGCCGGGAGATCTCCACCAGGATGTTCTCGCTGCCCTGGCCGTCGCCGTCGATGATGCCGACGACCACCTTCTCCGGGGCCACGCCGTCCCGTGCGGTCAGCATCGAGATGTGCCGGTAGGCGGCGTTCAGCGCCTCGCCCTTGCCCTGCCGGGCGTCCGGCAGGTCGCGGCGCATGACGTGCAGGCGGGGATGGTCGATGCCGGCCAGGACCTGCGGCGTACGGTCGTCCGAGCCGTCGTCCACCACCAGCACCCGGGACAGGGTGCCGGCCGGGCCGCGCAGGTTGAGCGCCGCGCCGACGGTGTTGGCGACCACGGCCTCCTCGTTCAGCGCCGGCACGATGATCCAGAAGTGCTGTGGGCGGCCGTTGCCACCGGCCACCGCCCGGTTGACGGTCCGTGGGCGGTGCGTGCCGTGGTAGCGCAGCGCGAACCAGACCAGGACCACGGTGGTGACCGGCCAGGCGAGCAGTACCGCATAACCGGCGACGGCGATCAGCCAGCTCTCCGACCCGTCCATTTCGGCACCTCCCCGCGCTGCTTACTGTCCGTGTAATCCGTCGAGCGAGGTGGGCCGCGCTCGTGGACGTAATAGGACATTAAGTAGCTACCGAGCGTGACTCAAGAGCGCTCAGCGGAACGAGGGCAGAGATCGGCCAAAAGGGCTAACCCAGACATCTCAGACTGTGGATTGCCAGGCGAAACAGGGCGCGTTCATGGGCAATTCCGGCAAAGCATCGCCACGTCGGGATGGAGTCGCGCGATTGCGGAGAGTGACCTTTAGGGTCGGCAAACGGTGACTACTTTGAGTAGTCGGCGACTTACTGCGGGCCGTTGAGCAGAGTGGGGTCGCTGCGCAGCATGGCAGCCAGGCGACGGGCTGCCTGCTCGGTCTCCTCCGGGCGCTCCACCTGCAACGGGATCGGCTCCGGCAGCGGCTCCAACAGCGGCGGTTCCGGATCCGGCTCCGGCCCGGCGGCCTGCGCCTGGGCGTACTCCGCATACTCCGCGTACGGGTGCTGGGCCGGAGCCGGAGCGTACGGCGGAGTCTGGGGTGGCACCTGCGGCGGTGGCGTCGGCGCGAATGGATGCGGGGTGATGTTGCCCTGCTCGGCGTAGCCGGCCGTCTCATACCCGAAGTGCTGCTCCGGGCGCGGCTGCACGAACGGCTGCTCGGCCGTCGTGGGCTCGGCGTAGTCGTAGTCGTAGTCGGTGGGCCCGAACCGGTCCTGATCGTCGTGGCTGGCCCGGGGCGGCGGCGGAGCCTGCTCCTCGGCCGGCTCCTCGACGTCGATCTCGAAATCGGCGTGCCGCGGACCGGCCTCGGTGGCCCGGGCCGCGACGTTGTTGTCGGCGGTCACCTGGACCACACCGTCGGCCATGGCGAAATGGAGCAGCACCGGATCGCCGGCCCCCTCGACACCGACCGTGACGTTCATCTGAGGGTTGCGGGACACCACACCCGCGATCGCCTCGACCAGCTCCGTCACCGCCGGCGGAGTGCCGCCGCCACCGTCCCCGTTGGCTCGGCGTCTCAGCTCGTCCCGCCGGGCGAGCTTGTCGAGCGCGTCGTCCAATCCGCCTCGCACGGTCACCGTCCTCTTTCCAACGCGGTCGCCCGGTACCCCAACTCTGCCCCTCCGCGGGCCGGTTTGGGAACCACCCTGTTCCGCCACCGGTGGGAAACCGTCACCGGGCGACCCGGTCCAAACCCTACGACTTCTGGCGGATCGCCTTGTCGAGAGCCTGGTCGAGAACGACGAGCAGGGCGTCCCGCACGGACGCACGGAAGCGCGCATCGAAGGATATGACCGGCACGTCTTCGCGTACCGCGAGGGCCCACCGCACCTCCTCCACGCTGTAGCTCATCTGCCCGTTGAACGTGTTGATGCCGACCACGAAGGGGAGTCCGGCCCGCTCGAAGTAGTCGACCGCCGGGTAACAGTCGTCTATTCGGTTGGTATCTACCACAACCAGGGCGCCGAGGGCACCCTTGACGAGGTCGTCCCACATGAAGGCGAACCGGGTCTGCCCCGGCGTGCCGAAGATGTAGAGCTTCAGCGTCTGGTCGATGGTCAGGACACCGAAGTCCATCGCCACGGTCGTGCCGGTCTTCATGGTGGCCTGACCGGGGTTGTCGATACCCACCGACTCCGAGGTCATCTCGGCCTCGGTGGTGAGAGGTGAGATCTCGGAGATGGCGCCGACGGTGGTCGTCTTGCCGACCCCGAAGCCGCCGGCCACGATGATCTTTACCGGGACGGGTGCCTTCTTGGGCGCGGCGCCGCCCGGTATGCGCGCGGTACCGACGACGCGGTTAGCTGATGGATCGAAGTCCACGGATCACTCGCATGATGGTCTCGGGGTCTGGTGTGTCGTTTTCCAGCACATGGACGTCGAGCTGGCCGGTGGCCCGCAGGTCACCGACCAGGATTCGCGTCACGCCCAGGTGCAGGCGGAGGCGTGCGGAGATCTCGGCTACCGAGATCGGGCTCTCCTCGCAGAGGGCCACGATCGCCCTGGTTTCCGGGGTCAGCCGGTGAGCCGGTGCGCCTGGCACCAACGTCACCTGCGTCTCCATACCGATGTCGGGGTCTCCTCCATCGGTCCGCCCGGCCGTGATGACGAACGGGCGCAGCGTGTTGGTCGACTGCTCGACCGGCGGCTGTTCCCCGGTGGGGGTGTAGCCGCCGGTCGCGTGCTTGGGACCGGATTGCAGGAAGGGCCGGACTCCGGGGCGCGCCGGAGTCACCGGGTCGTCGGAATCCGGGTACGTCATTGCTGAACGGCGTTCTTCAGCTCGGCGATCAGGCGCGGGCTCAGCGCACCACCGGCACGGGTGGCGAAGAGCGTCATCTCGTACGCCAGCGTGCCCAGGTTGGCGGAACGGTCCGCGATGACACCGAGAACCGAGCCGGCGCTGATCGCGGTGACGAGCAGGTAGCCGTCGGCCATGTCGATGATGACCCGGTTCAGGGCACCGAGGCGGTACCAGCTCGCCGCACCACCGGCGAGGCTGGTCAGGCCGGAGACCACGGCCGCGAGGCGCTCGGCGTTGGGCCGGTCCTTGATCGCGGACATGGCCATCAGCAGACCGTCCGAGGAGACGGCGATGGCTTCGATCACGCCCGCGGTGCCGGAGGTGAACGAGTCCAGCAGCCAGTTGAAGGTTTTGGCTTCAGCGCTGAGCTGACTGGGCGCTGCGGAGTAAGGGGATGTCATCGCGGTTGTCCCTCGTGTTGTGGCTGACTTTCATTCAGTGCGAGTGCGACGCCGTACTCGAACTGATCCATGAGAGCTCGTGCGGCCTCGGGGTCCAGTGTCGCTGGGGCCGGCGGCTGGATCGGTGTGCGCATCTCGTCGTGCGGGAGGCTGGCCCCCGGGACACGACGGGTCAGCGGCGTCGAGCCGTTGCCGTTGGCGGCCGGCGGGGGAGGCGGCGGAACCGGAGCGGCGGGCGGCGTGAAGGAGGCCGGGACCGCCGGGGAGACCGGTGCGGGCGTGTTCCAGGACGGCTGGCTGAAGTCCGGCGCCGGGGTGTGCCAGGACGAGTTGCTGACGTCCGGGGCGGGCATCGAGACGCTGGTGTCACCGGCGTCCCACTGCGCCTTGCTGACACCGGCCTCGAAGGCGTCGAACGCGGCCCGGGCGGCCAGCGCGTCGTCCTGCGACGTCGGGACGGCCAGCTGGTGCGGTCCGCTCTCGGCTGGCATCTGCTCGCCGGGGACCCGGCGGCGCAGCGGGGCGGGAGCGGCCGGGCGGCCACCGTTGTCCTGGGCCGGGACCGGCGGGGCGGCCGGCGTGGCGGGCACGATCGGTGCCTGCGAGACCGGGACTACCGCCTGCGACGGCACGTTCCAGGTCGGCTGGGCCGGCGGCAGCTCCGGCAGCGCGGCCGGGATCCGGCCGGCGATCGGAATGCCCATGTCCACCTGCGGTTGGGCCGGCTCCGGGTAGCCACCGGCCGACGGGTACGACGGTTCCTGGTACGCCCGGCCCGGCGAGTACACCGGCTCCGCGTCGTAGACCGGCTGGCCCGCGTACGGGTCGGCCGGAGCACCGCCCACGGCCGGCGCCGCGGCCGGTCCGAAGGCGTTCCAGGAGTTGCCGGTCTCGACGATCTGCGTGGCGCGGTTCAGCACCACCGGGTCGAACGGCTGCGCGCTGCCCGGCACCGACCGGACACCGGCGCTGGCGATGGCGACCTCGGTGGTGTTGCCGCGCAGCGCCCCCGAGTAGGCCGGAACCTGCTCGGCGGCCTGGATCTGCGGCACCGCGGGCGGGGCCGGGATCGTCGGGGCGTTGTTCGGGAACGGGGCCGGAGCCAGCGGGCTCAGGTTCTCCACCCGGGCCACCAGGTGCGACGGGTTGAGGTCGATCCAGGCGGTCAGACCGCCGTCCGGGGTGTCGGTCAGGGTCACCTCGATGCCGTGCCGGCGGGCGAGCCGGCCGACCACGAAGAGACCCAGCACCTCGGTGGGCGCCAGGTCGAGGCGCTCACGGCGGGTCAGTCGCGCGTTCTCCTCGGCCAGACGCTCGGGTGCCAGGCCCAGGCCGCGGTCGATGATCGCCAGGCGGGCGCCGCCGCGCAGCTCGTCGGCGCTGACCGTGACGTTGGTGTGCGGCGGGGAGAACGTGGTGGCGTTCTCCAGCAGCTCGGCCAGGAGCAGCGTCAGGTCGGCCAGGATGGCCGGGACCACGACGATGTCCTCCGGGATTTCCACCTCGACACGGGTGTAGTCCTCGATCTCGCCCAGGGCGAGACGGACGACGTCGGAGAGGGCCAGCGGGGCCATGTGCTCGTTGGCACCGGCACCACCGGAGAGCACGACCAGCGCGGACGCGTTCCGGCGCAGACGGCTGGACATGTGGTCCAGGCGGTAGAGCTCGCGCAGGCGGTCGCTGTCGGTCTCCTTGCGCTCCAGACCGTCGATCAGCGACAGCTGGCGGCCGACCAGGTTCTGGGTACGCCGGCCGACGTGGCCGAACATCTGGGCGACGTTACGGCGGCCGAGCACCTGGCGTTCCACCAGCCGGGCGGCGGTGGTCTGCACCCGGTCGAACGCGCGGGCCAGGTCGCCGATCTCGTCCTGGGCCTCGACATCGACCGGGTCCAGGCGGATCGGGCGGACCTGGGCCTCGGCCTCGTCGTCGGCCACCCGCTCCAGCTCGGACTCGGCGGCGCGGGCGATGCGGTCCGCGGAGACGGTCAGACGCCGCAGCGGCCGGGCGACCGCGCGGGCCATGAAGATGGAGAGCGTGATCACCAGGATGAGCAGCAGGATCGCGCCACCACCGATGAGGATCGCCTGCTGGATGGCGCTCTCCCGGTTGCTGTTCGCGGTGATGCTCACGTCCTGGGAGACGCGCTTCTCGACGAAGCTACCGAGAACGGTCACCGACTGCAGTGACGGGAACAGCGTCTTGATCGACAGGGTGCCCAGCGCGTCCTGCGGGTTGGTCTCCAGGGCGGTGCTGAACTTGCTGCCGACGCGGGCGGTGAACGCCTGCTGGGTGCTGATGTAGAGCTTGTACTGCGCGTCGGTGAAGTAGATCCGGGACGAGGTGATGAGCGCCTCGATCTGCGCGAAGTCCGAGGTGAACTCGCTCAGCATCTGCGATGCGAACACCTTGTTGGTCCGGTTCACGACCACCGCCGCGGCCAGCCAGCTGGCGGCCTGGTTGATCAGGTCGTCGGAGCGCATGGCGCGGTCCAGGGCGTACACCTGGCGGCCCACGCCGGTGGTGAGGTCGGCGCTGGTGGCCAGGCCCAGACCGTCGATCAGCGGGTCGATGGCGCCGGTGAAGTCCTCGATGACGTCCTGCGGCTCGATCGTCCGGTTCAGCACGTTCTGGCGGGTGCTGTTGAGCCGGCCCGCGGCGGTGATCGCCCGGCGCAGCTCCACCGGCGCGTTCTTGTCGTCGGCGAGGTCGGCCACCGTGTCGGCGGCCTCGGCGCTCTGCACCACCAGGGTCGGCTGGTCGACCAGGTTGAGCAGGTAGCCGACCGAGAGCAGCCGCTCCTCCTGGAGCTCGATCAGCGCCGAACTCACCCGGTTGGCGCGCTCGACGGTGCCGAGGATCTCGCCGGCGGTGCGGGCCGCATCGATGCGCTCGTAGATGACCGGGACACTCAGGCCGACGACGCCGAGCAGCGGTACGAGGATCAGCAGGGCCAGTTTGCCCAGGATGCGGAACTTACCGAAGAGCACCGGAACGCTCCCGCCCGGCCGAGCCGTTGCCGTAGTTGGAGGCGTCGCCGTAACCGGGGACCTGGTCGTAGGGGTTGCCGGCGCCGCCGTAGGTGCCGGCCGCCGGACCGGACTGGCCGGACTGGCCGTCGACGTGCACCGAGACGTCGCGGCTGGTCTGCCCGGCGTCGGCGGAGCGGGTGGCCGGCGCGGAGGCGCTGCCGCGGGCCCAGAAGGTGGCGAGCAGGATCAGCACGACCGCGACCCCGAGCAGCGCCCAGGCCTCGATCTGGCGGTAGTTCAGCTCGTCCATCCGCTCGTCGAGCAGGGTGGACATCTCCTTGAGGAGCACGGTGGCCAGAGCGCTCAGCGCGGTGCTCAGGGTGCTCTGGGCGGTCACCAGGGTGGAGACGTCCGGCTCGCCGCCGAAGTTGGCGCCACGGTTGGCGGCCTCCACACCACGGCGGAACGAGTCCAGGTTGTTGACCGTGTTGCCGGCGAGGGTGGAGCTCTCCGTGTCGTCGGCGGCGGCCTGCAGGTTGTCGGTCAGTTCGGCGACGCCGTCCTGGACCGCGGCGACCTCGATGCCGAGCTGAACCTGAAGCGCGGACTTCGCGGCCCGGCCGGAGGCTGCGGCGACCATGTTCGCCAGGTCGCTCATCCGGCTCACCGCGGTGACCGTCTCCGGCATGTTGACCGTGACGGACTCCTGCAGGTACCAGATGTCGTTCTGGGTGTCCATGTTGAGCTGCGAGTTCTCGCGAACCTCGCTGTAGAGCTGCAGCGCCAGGTCCCCGACCTCGACGTGGGCCTGGTAGATGGTCTGCGAGTTGCCGGTGACGGTCGGCAGGCGGCCGATCTTGTCCCTCAGATCGGTCCAGCGGGTCTCGGTGCCCAGCGTCTGGCCGAGGCGGCCGTCGGCATCCGCCACACGGGCGACGGCCGAGGTCAGCGAGGCGGGCTCGGCGGTGACGCCCTGCAGTGACTGCGACTGCGAGTCGGCCAGCGCGCTGATCAGCGGGGCCAGGGCGACCAGGTATTCCACACCCTGTTGCTTGAGTTCCGTGTCGTCCCGCTGAGTCGAAACATCATCCAGGACGCGCAGGAACAGGGCTGCGGTCGGCAGAACGACGAGAACCGTCAGCACCGCCGCCAAGGCGGAGCGTAAACGGGTTCGCCGGCTGTTCACCGAGACTGACATTGCTTTAGTCCTCCGCCATGCACACGCGATGGGCCAATGGGGGGGCTACGGAGAGTAGCCATGCGGGCGCACCGATCCGGGTCAATCTATCCGAGAAATCCTCAGAAAACCCCTTTCCAAGGGTCAGAGTTCGCTCGGCTGATCGGGGGATACGCGGCACTGCGGACTTGGCTGTACGAACGCCCCTGGCTGGGGCTCCGAGTGTGAGGAATGCCAAGCGAGAGCGCCGCGGGAGATCGTATCCGTACCGTCCTGGGGACGTGAATATGAGTTCTACTTCGGATTTGTTACGTCTTGGCGGCGCTGCATTTACGGAAAGTGTTTGGCTGATCGCACTCAGATTAATAGCGGCACAGAGTAATTGACCGGTCACAGAAAAACGGGCCTCTCCGTCCCGATTTCGGAAGGAGAGACCCGAATGACTCAAATTCTGGCCAGTGCCTTACGCAGCGGGTCGAGCCCGAGCGATCCGAGGTTCAACGCGTCCCGATGGAAGCTCTTGAGGTCGAAATCACTTCCTTTACGGATCTTCGCCTCATCGCGGGCCTGCAGCCAGATCCGCTCACCCACCTTGTAGGACGGCGCCTGCCCCGGCCACCCCAGGTAACGCTTCCACTCGAACCGCAGCACGTCCTCCTGCACCCGGGTGTGCCCGCGCAGGAACTCCCAGCCCAGCTCGGGCGTCCACCGCTCACCGGGGTGGAAACCGAACGGATTGTCCCGCGGGATCTCCAGCTCCAGATGCATGCCGATGTCGACGATCACCCGGGCCGCCCGCAGCGCCTGGCTGTCCAGCATGCCCAGCCGGTCACCCGGGTCGGACAGATAACCCAGCTCCTCCATCAGGCGTTCGGCGTACAGCGCCCAGCCCTCGCCGTGCCCGGAACACCAGCAGAGCAGCCGCTGCCAGCGGTTCAGCGTGTCGGCCCGCAGCAGCGCCTGGCTGACCTGGAGATGATGGCCGGGCACACCCTCGTGATAGACGGTGGTCACCTCACGCCAGGTGGAGAAGACCTTCTGCTCGGCCGGCACCGCCCACCACATCCGCCCCGGCCGGGAGAAGTCCTCACTCGGCCCGGTGTAGTAGATGCCGCCGTCACTGGTCGGGGTCAGGCAGCACTCCAGCTTGCGGGCCGGCTCCTCGATGTCGAAGTGGGTGCCGCCCAGCTCGGTGATCGCCCGGTCGGAGAGCTCCTGCATCCACTCCCGGAACGCCTCCTTCCCGGCGATGTTGCGGGCCGGGTCGGCGTCCAGCAGGGTCACCGCGTCGTCCACCGACGCCCCGGCGCCGGCGATCTCCGCCGACACCGCACGCATCTCCCGCTCCAGGCGGTCCAGCTCGGCGAACCCCCACTGGTACGTCTCCAGCTGGTCCACCCGGGCACCCAGGAAGTACTGCGAGGAGAGGGCGTACCGCTCCTCGCCGGCCGCCTCCTTCGCCCGGCCGCGCGGAGCCAGCTCGTCCCGCAGGAAGGCGCCGAACGCCGCGGTGGCCTCGGTCGCCGCCGCCGCGCCCCGCTCCAGCTCCCCGGCCAGCGCCCCGGAGGCGCTCAGCCGCCGGGCCAGCCCGTGAAAGAAGTCGTCCCGGGCCGGATCGGTCCAGGCGTCGCACTGGTCGGCCACCGCCAGCAACTGCGCGCGGGCGCTCACACGATCCGAGCCGGCCCCCTCCAGCAGGGTCCGCCGGTACTGCCGAAGCGCCTCCGGGAACGCCTGGAGCCGGGCGGCGATATTGCCCACCGCCTCCTCGCCCTCGGCCGGCATCACGTCGAACACCATCCGCATCTCGTGCAGCCCACTGGTGATCACGTTGATGTCGGTGGCCGCGTACCCCGCGTCGTGCTGGGCCAGCTGGAGGCCGAGACGCTCCAGCATCGCGTCCTTGGCGACGTCCTCCGACTCGTGCTCGGGTTCGGTCACGTCCAGATCGTTGATGGTCCGCCGGATCAGCTCGGCACGGGCCTCGAAGCCCTCCGGTGACAGGTCGTCCAGTTTGTCGTCGTAGCCGGAGATGCCGACAGCGGTCGCGCCCGTTGGATTCAGCGCGGACCACTCGTCGACGTATCGGTTCGCGATGTCGTCGATTCGTCCCACGCTGCCGACCCTACGGAAGTCAGACGTGCGACGCAGTCCAGTTCAGCAGGCGCTCCGCCGTCCAGGTGTTGACCACCCGATCGGCGGGAACCCCGCACAGCGCGGCCCGCTCGCAGCCGAACCCCAGCCAGTCCAGCTGCCCCGGCGCGTGCGCGTCGGTGTCGATGCTGAACAGGCAGCCGGCCTCCACCGCCACGGTCAGCATCCGCTTCGGCGGATCCAGCCGGTCCGGCCGCGAGTTGATCTCCACCGCCTTGCCGTGCTCCAGGCAGGCGCCCAGCACCCTCTCCAGATCGAAGTCACTGGGCGGACGGGTCCGGGCCCGCGAGTGCGCGGCGTCGCCCGCCCCGGCCGCCGCCACCTTGCGCCCGGTCATGTGACCGAGCACGTCCAGATGCGGGTTGGCGATCGCGGTCACCATCCGCCGGGTCATCCGGGCCGCGTCGTCACGCAGCTTGCTGTGCACCGAGCCGACCACCAGGTCCAGCCGGGCCAGCAACTCGTCCTCCTGATCCAGCCGGCCGTCCTCCAGGATGTCCACCTCGATGCCGGTGAGGACCCGGAACCCGTCGGGCAGCGCCTCGTTGAGCCGGGCCACGTGATCGAGCTGCCGGCGCAGCCGGTCGGCGGTCAGCCCGCGAGCCACCGTGAGCCGCGGCGAGTGATCGGTCAGCACGAACCACTCGTGCCCCAGATCGGCCGCGGCCAGCGCCATCTCCTCGATCGGCGAACCACCGTCGGACCAGTCCGAGTGCACGTGACAGTCACCGCGCAGAGCCGCCCGCAGCGCCGCCGCCGCGGCCGGCAGATCGGTCCCCGCGGTGGCGGTGATCCGGCGCAGGTAGACCGGCTCCTCCCCGGCCAGCGACTCGGCCACGCAGCGGGCCGTGACATCCCCGATCCCGGGCAGTTTCGCCAGCGTGCCGGCCTCGGCCCGGCTGATCAGCTCGTCGGGCGGGAGCGCCGCCACCGTCGCGGCCGCGGACCGGAACGCCTTGACCCGGTAGGTCGCCTCGTTGGCCCGTTCCAGCAGGAAGGCGATGCGGCGCAGGTCGGCAACCGGATCACGGGTCATACGGCCAGCGTAGGACCTCTAAAGAATCTTGCCTGCCGGATATCGAGATCGGTATCTTCCGACGGCTACATCCACGGGGAGGAACAATGTCCACAGCGCTGCGCGCTGCCATATCGGTGGCGATGCTGGCCGGCTTCTATCTGCTCGGCCTGCTCCAGCTGGCCGTCGCCGGCTTTCTGATCTACGAGATCTGGACCCATCTCAGCGGCCTCGGCGCCGCCAAACTCAGCTGGGTGCTGCTGGCCGCGGTCGGCGCGGTCGCGGCCGGCCTGTGGAAGGCCATCCGCAGCCGCCCGAGCGAGCCCGAGGGCCTGCTGATCGGCCCCGACCAGGCACCCGCCCTCTGGCAGACGGTCCGGGAGATGGCGGTCGAGGCCGGCACCTGCGCACCCGACGAGATCCGTCTCGTGCCGATGGTGAACGCCGCGGTCAGCGAGGACACCAAACTGCTCGGCCTGATCGGCGGCACCCGGCGGCTCTACCTGGGCATGCCGCTGCTGCAGACCCTCACCGTCGACCAGCTCCGCGCCGTCCTCGCGCACGAACTGGGCCACTACTCCGGCTCGCACACCCGGCTGTCCGCGATCGCCTACCGCGGCCGGGCGGCCATGCACGAGACGCTCAGCCGGGTCGGCAGGTGGAACGTGTTCGGCTGGGTCTTCAAGGGCTACGGCCGGCTCTACCTGCTGGTCAGCAACGCGGTCACCCGGCGCCAGGAGCTGGAGGCCGACCAGGTGTCGGTGCGGGTCGCCGGCCTGGACGCCGCGGTCGGCGTGATGCGCGAACTGCCGGTCCTGGACGCCGCCTGGGACTTCTACTTCGGACGGTACGTGGCCTACGGCTGGGAGCACGGCTACGCGCCCGACGACATCTTCGGTGGCTTCGGACAGCTCTACGCGGCCCGTACCGAGGAACTGGCCCGCCTGCGCGACCAGGAACCGGACACCGAGACCTCACGCTGGGACACCCACCCGTCCGCCGGTGAGCGGATCGCGGCCATGCGGGCACTGCCCGCCGTGCAGCACGCCCCCGACCGCCGCCCGGCGGCCGACCTGCTGCCCCGGCTCGACGGCGCCGGCCTCGCCCTGCAGGCCGCGGTCTTCGACTTCGGCGACCGGACCGTCCTGCCCTGGGCCGAGTTCACCGCCGCGTCGATCACCGCGGTCCAGCAGCGCCGCGCCGACCGGATCTTCCGCTCGGCCGCCCGCAGGCTCGACATCCCGGAGGCCGGCCTCGCCGAGATCCTCGAACTGTCCGCCACCGGCAAACTCGGTGAGCTGGCCGCCGAGTTCTTCCCGGACGCCACCCGCAAGGAGGCGGCGGTCGCCTTCGCCGACCCGATGGACGACCTGATCACCCTGGCCGCGGTCCGGTCCGGGGTGGCCACCTTCCGGCACTCCTGGTCGGAGCCGGCCCGGCTGGTCGACATGAGCGGTGAACCGGCCGACTACACCGAGATCGCCGAGCTGGCCGTCGACGCGCGGACCGTCGACCAGGCCCGGCAGCGGCTCGCCGCGATCGGCGTCCAGATCGAGGCGGCCCGGGTGGTCGAGGCCCGGGCCACCGCGTCCGGCGCCGACGTGATGGCGGCGATGGCCAACGTCAAGGTCGACGACCAGGACGCCGACCTGATCCTGCTGAACCGGGGCTTCGTCTTCGTGCCCGCGCCGCACGGCACCAGTGAGGGCGAGAAACGCCTCAAGGAGATGCTGGCCGGCAACGACCCGGCGGTGCTCGCCACGACCTACCGGTTCATCCCGTACGAGGAGGTCACCGGCGCCCGGATCACCAAGACGGTGCCGATCGGCTTCGAACTGACCACACACGGCGGCGCCACCATCGTGGTCAAGGCCCGGTGGGCGGGTGAGGAGATCGGCGACAGCCGTGACACTGTCGAGGCGGTACTGAAGCGGATCATCGAACGGGCGGAGTAGGACAGTGCGGACCATCGACTGGGTCAACGGGGCCGTCGAGATCATCGACCAGACCGCCCTGCCGGGTGAGGAACGGATCCTGCGGCTGCACACCGTGGGCGAACTGATCGCGGCGATCCAGTCGCTGGCCGTCCGGGGCGCGCCCGCCCTCGGCGTGGCCGGCGCCTTCGGGGTGGCCCTGGCGTCCCGGGTGCACCTCGACGACCCGGCCGCCCTCGACCTCGCGGTCCAGCGGATCGAGACCGCCCGGCCGACCGCGGTCAACCTGGCCCGCGGCGCGCGCCGGGCCGCCGCGCTGATCCCGCACGGGCCGGAGGCGGTCTTGGCCGAGGCCCGTGCGGTCCGCGACGAGGAGATCGCCGCCTCCGCCGCGATGGCCCGGCTCGGCGCCGACCTGGTCGCCGAACTGTGCGGCGAGGAGCGACCCCGGCTGCTCACCCACTGCAACACCGGCGGCCTGGCCGCGGTCACCGTCGGCACCGCCCTCGGCGTGGTCGGCGAACTGCACCGGCGCGGCCGGCTCGCCGGGGTGATCGCCAGCGAGACCCGGCCCCTGCTCCAGGGCGCCCGGCTCACCTCCTGGGAACTGACCCGCTGGGGAGTCGAGCACCGGGTGGCGGTCGACTCGGCCGGGCCGTTCCTGATGGCCCGCGGCGAGGTGGACGCGGTGATCCTCGGCGCCGACCGGATCTGCGCCAACGGCGACGTGATCAACAAGATCGGCACCTACTCGCACGCGCTCGGCGCGCACCGGGCCGGCATCCCGTTCCTGGTGGTCGCGCCGGAGTCCACGGTCGACCGGGACACCCCGTCCGGCACCGACGTGGAGATCGAGGACCGTGGCTCGGCCGAGGTCACCGCGTGGAGCGAGGCGGTCAACCCGGCCTTCGACATCACCCCGTACGACCTGGTCACCGCGATCGTCACGGACCGCCGGGTGATCCGGGTGGACCGGGGCGAGAAGCCCTGACTCACCGCGCGGGCGTCCACGGCTTGAGCCAGTCGGTCGCCGGCCAGCCCTCGGCGGCGGCCATCAGCGGGTACGCGGTGGCCCCGTCCACGGTCTCCCGGATCACATCCGCGTGACCGGTGTGCCGGGCGGTCTCCTGGATCAGGTGCAGCAGCACCCACCGCAGCGACCAGAAGTCCTCATCCTTCGGGTTCCACGGCACCGAGTGGTCGATCGGCACCTGATGATCCAGATCCCCGATCTCGCGGACCGTCCGCTCGGTGGACTCGGCGACCCGGTCGTACCACGAAAGGATCTGATCCAGGGTCTCGTCGTCGGCCATCCGGAAATTGCGCTCGTACGCCCCGTAGTCGATCGGTTGTGCCTCGCCCCGGACCGTGGCCAGCCAGCCCTCCTCCGTCGACGCACAGTGCTTGACCAGCCCGGCGACGCTGAGCGCGCTGGCACTCGGGGTGGCCCGCAACTGCTCGGGGGTGAGCCCGAACGCGGTCAGCCGCAGCACGTAGCGCATCTGGGCGAGATAGGCGAGCAGACCGTCCTGCTCATCGGCGACGGGGCGGACCTGACCGGGCATGTTCGGCTCCTCAGCGTTGGGTACCCCCTCACGCTAGGAAGGATTGCGGCCACTTTCCGGCCGGATGGTGACAACCTCGTCGTCCCGCACCGAAGTCACCCATCCGCCGGACCGGCCCAACTCCAGCAGCGCCGAGACCCCGGACATCTCGGGCCTCGGGTCGCCCGCGACCGCCGGCCACCCCCGCCGGGCCACCTCACCCCGCCGCAGCAGAGGAACCAGCGCACCCGGATCGTCCAGCGCCGCGTCCAGCGCCGCCAGCTCGCCGACCAGCCGCCGCAGCTCCGCCCGCACCGCGTCCCGGTTGCCGCCACACATCGCCGCGGTCAGCTCGGCCCGGGTCGCGGCCACCCGCGTGCCATCCCGGAACGAACCGGCGGCCAGCGCCCCGGCCAGCCGATCCGCCCCGACCTGAGCGGCCAGGACAGCGGCGAACAGGTGCGGTACGTGACTGATCCGGGCCACCGCGGTGTCGTGCTCGGCGGCGGTCACCGGCACCACCCGCGCGCCCAACCCGGTGAACAGCCGGGCCAGCAGCAGCCAGTCAGCCGGCACCGTCTCGTCCTCTTCCAGGCAGAGCACCCACGCACAGCCGTCGAAGAGATCAGCATCGGACGCGGCGAACCCGGACGTCTCCTTGCCGGCCATCGGGTGCCCGCCCACGTACCGGCGGCCCCGCATGACGTCCCGGACCGGGCCCTTCACCGACGTCACATCGGTCACCAGGCCGTCGTAGCCGTCCAGATCCGCGACCACCCCCGGCAGCACCGGCAGTGGTACGGCCAGCACCACCACGTCGGTGCCGGCGATCGCCTCCGGCACCGAGCCGGCCACCCGGAAACCGGCCTCCCGGACCGCCGAACAGGCCCCCGGATCGGCGTCGAAACCGACCACCCCGTGCCCGGCCCCAGCGAGCGCCCGCAGCAGCGAGCCGCCGATCAAACCCAGTCCGATGACAGCGATACGCACGCGTACGACATTAGGCCTTGCAGTTGTTCTTCCGCTCCCAGGCGGTCACCGCGGCGACCGGGCTCTTCTGGCCGTCCTTACGCCACGAGGCGAGATACGAATACGGCCAGACCACGCCCCGCCGCACCTTCCAGTCACCGGTCTCCGCACACGGCGGGGAGATGCCGTAGTGCACGTGGCAGACGTTGCTCGCGTTCCCGGTCCGGCCGGTCAGGCCGAGCAGCTGGCCCGCCTTCACCCGCGCCCCCGGCTCGATGCCGGACTGCACCTTGCTCAAATGGGAGCCGTAGTAGCGCACCCCGTCGTCACCCAGGATCGCCACCGACAGACCGCCGTTGAACGGGCCGTCCGGGTTGCCCTTGACATAGCGGTCGCGCAGGCTCACCTCCAGCACCTTTCCGCTGGTGGTGGCCACGAAACGGGAGCCGCAGTCGACGAAGAGGTCGGTGCCCGGGTATTTCGAGTGGGTGTTGTGCCAGTCGACGTTCGAGGCGTCGACCGGGAAGACGTACCGCACGCTCTCGGTCTTGCTCTCGTCCTGGCTCCTGCTCGGGGTGGGCTTCACCGACGGGCTCGGCGCGGCCGTCGTCGGCGTCGGCACCGTCGCCGGGGACGCCTCCGCCGACCGGGTCGCCGGGTCCACGAACTGCGGCGTCGTGGCCGGCGAGGCCGACCCGCCGGTCACCGACCCACAGCCGGCCAGACAGGCCGCCGCGATCACCAGACCGGAGAGGGTACGGAGGATAGGCACCGCGCCATCCTGACAGAAGACCGGAAATCGTGCAGACCGCCAGCGGCTACGCTGATCGTCGAGTGTGACGAGGGGAACGAGGATGACCGACCGGCAAGTCTCCTGGCCCGCGGCCGAGCCACCGCCGCCGGGATATGTCCCGCCGCGTGGCATGCCGCATTCGCCGATGATGTTCTCCGGGCTGCCGCCCCGCCCGGTCTACCGCGAGCCGCACCCGGTCACGGCCGGGCCGGTGGTTGCCGGGCTGACCGCCACCGCCGCCTGGTTCGTGCTGTTCGGCAGCCTCGGCGGCAGTCTGGGGTCGTACGCCTGGTGGACGATCGGCGCCGCCTTGGTGGCCTGGGCCGTCGCCGGTGTGCTGGCGGTCCTCGGCGACCGTGGGGTGGCCGTCGGGGTGGCGGTGGCGAGCGGGCTGGCCCTGGCGCTGTCGATGGGCCTGGTGGTCTGGCGGTGGACCGACACCCTGGACTGGCCGCTCTGGTGACGGGGTCTATTGTCTAGCGTGAAAACAGTGCGGGCGAAGGCCGGCTTCCGATCGGAGCCGGCCTTCGCCTTTTTCGTCCCGCGGACCTGGATCTATGCCGCGGCTCCAGACCTGTGCCGCGGTTCTAGATCTGTGCGGCGGCTCTAGATCCGTGCCGCGGCTCTAGATCTGTGCGGCGGCGATCGCGTCGTCGATCTCCGGGAAGATGGCGAAGTAACGGCCCAGGCCGACGGTCTCCATCAGCTGGGTGAGGAACTGGTTGGCGCCTGCGAAGCTCAGCCAGCCACCCCGGGACGCGATCACCTGCTTGCTGATGATGAAGGCGCTCAGGCCGACCGAGTCACAGAACTTGAGGCCGGACAGGTCCACGACGATTCTCGGCACCGGGCGCTCCAGCAGGTCGGAGAGCACGGCATGCAACCGACCCGAGGTGTCCGCGTCCAGTTCCCCCCGAAGATGGAGCACCGCGACCTCGGCGCGATGGTCGGTGACTGTTGCTTGCATGGTGATCCCCCGTGTGTATGGAGTATCAGCCTAGATCCCGACCATAACGACACATCGGACACCACGTGCGTCCCTGCTTCCACACAGAACGGGCCGGACCCTGGAGTGGGTCCGGCCCGTTCGGAAGGCTGTGCCGGGATCGGTCAAGCATGTGCGGCGCAGCCGGAGGGGGCTCCTGGCGCTGCCTTACAGCTCGCGCCACCGCCAGCGTGGACCGCGCCACGCGTCGGCCAGGATCATCGCTGATGCCTTGCCGGGACACTGCTGCACCTTCGACTTGCCCTCGGGGCCGCCCATCTGGGCCTCGACCTCCCATTGCGCGCCGTCGGTGCGGACGTAGACGTCCCGGCGCGCGAGCCGGACGTCGCCATTCCACCAGTGATGCTCAACTCTCACATGTCGAATCTAGGACAGACATCGACGAACCTGCGTAGGGCGATTCTGCGAAAGTTGCACGACTCTCGGTCGGAACCACATTGTCTGATCCGGTGGATTTGAGCTGCGTGACTTGCGCGACACCCTATGTATTTGGGCGGTTCGCACCTGACTACAGAGCGTGTTTCTGGGCTCTGACGTGCGACGAAACACCACCGTTACACGTATGGCAGCTGATCATGGGGAACAACCGAACGGACTAGCCGTCATGTGGATGGTCGGTGGACCCCGCTGTTGGCGACGGAGCGTAACAGGACTCGGCCCTTGGAAACGTCGCAAAAGCAGAGAGCCCGGTCACATGGACCGGGCTCTCCCGTGGCGGTGGCGGCGGGATTTGAACCCGCGGAGGGCGTAAACCCTCACACGCTTTCGAGGTCTGAGATCCACTATCCGGCAGTGTTCCTCACCGTGCGTAACGCCTACCCGACCTCCACCGATGAAGATCCGAGACCGATCGCGTACACCTCCGGACAGAGGTGAACGAGACCCCGGGCGGCGTCGAACGAGACCATAACTGAGACCACATGGTTGAGCGGTCGCGCGTTCGCCAGAGGAGTACGCGCATCGCGTCTAGCCATCTCGAAACCGCAAGCCCGAGGGAGGCTGTCCTCGCGGCAGCGCCCCCAAGAGGTTAAGCCGATGGCCGCCGCACGCAGCGTGCAACGGCGAAGGATGCCTCCTATGGCTGGCGTCCCACGGTGGCAGCCGGCGACGAGGAGACCGAGCCTGGGGGCGCTGAAAATCATGCGACAACCCGATTGAGGGCGGGCAGGCTGTTGCGGCATGAGCCGCAAGGGCAAGCCGCACAGTCTCCCGGTCGAGGTATACCGGGAGACTGTTGATGAACTCCTCTCAGCCTGGGATCGCTTCGAGGGCTTCGACACGCGAACGAAGGACTTGCCAATCGCACGCGTCGTCTTCGCGCTCACGGCCAATGCCCATAGTTCGGCGAGGGCGGCCGTGACGCTTTGGGATGCCGATCTATGGGTGGAGTCGATGCCTATCGTTCGCTCATGCTTCGAATCGGCAGTAATGGCTGCCTGGACTCAGCAGACCGGCAAATCTGGCGTGGAGGCCACGTTGTTCGAGCGGACTCGCCAGTCCGTCAACATGATGAGGACGGCAGACCAGGCACTGGTTGCCGTTCCTCAAGATCTCCGCGATCACATCACCGCTCGACACGACAGTGCCCCAAGGCCCTCACGCGCGGCACAGGCACGCAACTTCGAGAGGATGTGTGCGGACTTGGAGGCCGGAAACAGCCTGTATCTCATGTATCGCCATGCCTCGGATGTCGCTCATGCTTCGAGCGCGCTAACCCGCCATTTGGTTCCCGGGCAGCGTGACAGTCTAATCCAGGTGAAGGAGCCGGCGCCGTCATCAGGAACCCAGGCCGTTGCTGGACTGACCGTCGCTTACGCGCTTGTTTGGGCTGGACGAGCATTTATGGAGGTTGGCCTCAGCAAGCCTGGGAAGCAAGCCCTGCGCAAGATTGCCATGCGCCTTGGGATCTCACCAATCCTGGTGGCGCACGGCAATGCGAAGATGAGCCCTCCCCGGTGAAGAGATATTCAATCGATGTCGACGCCGAACCAAAATCCGTACTGATCCAATCAACGAACGGCGGACGCAACGACGAATAGGGCCTCGTATCCTTTTGGCGGATATGGGAAAGTAATACATCTCAGCTATCATCGTCCGCCCATTCGGGAATTCCATGCGCGTAGCGTTGGTCGGACATCGACCACTGAGGCGACATGGGCGACCACTCCATGCCGGGATTGACTTTTGTAGAGTTACGCCCTTTTGGCAATCGAATGGCAAAACTAACGAATAATATTGTCACCAGCAAGGTCAAGGCCCCTGCGTATAGAGCCATGACGGAAGAGGGGCCATTCTTGGCCCATTCGATGACAGGGTCTGCGATCGGCTGAATGAAAGTTGGTGGTTTCCACTGTGATATCAGCCCGAGCGAGTCTCGAAGCGCAGGAATACCCAGGAGAACTGTCGCGGCAGAGCCAATCCCGGCAACGATATAATTTCGCCGCACGCTGGCGCGCACCTGCTGAGCGCTAATAAGTTGCTGCATCATATTCGAGCGCTCTAATAGACGCTGGTGAAGTTCATTGGCTTCAAGCTGCACAAGTATGCTTTTCGCAATTTCACGTGTAGTCCCATAAGACAAGGCTGAAGCGCGGTACTCTTCAATTCCCTCAGCGAGTCTGCGTTGGACATTCAGAAGATGCTTGAAAGTGTTCGGACCGATCGGCAGGCTGTGATCGAGCGAGTGGATTTGCCAGTACTGCAATATCGCGTGCTCGATAACAGAAACGGTGCTGACAAGACCGGTAAAGTCGGGAGAAAGGGCTCCCGTAGGCGAAAAATCCCAATCAAGTATGAAAGCATTTCCGCCGTAGTAGAAGCGCGACTCTGATTCGAATAGTGTAATGCTGCTGTCGAGATTCTTCTCAACCGTCTTGACGCTTAGTCCGTCGTAGGCGGCAAACCTCATGGCAATGCCAGCAAGCTCGGCAGTATGCGATTTCAGCCAGGTCTTCTTGTCGCGGCAGCAATGTAGGCCGCCCGCGACGACTGTCGCATAGCAGAAGTAGTCGCTAGCCCCCTTCCTTCCACCCGCCATCCAGCCAATACGATTTTGGTAGATGAAGTAGGCGTCAGTGATCGAGAAATGCCCCTTCCAGCGAATCTTCCGATCAGGCACATTTCCGATGTTCGGCTCAACCCACTCGTCTAAGTCTGCTTCGTGCTCAAGCTCAGCAGCACCTACTACGGTCCCAGGAAATGTGCAAGTGTCCAGCTTTAGCTTCGGCGGCCTCGATAGCTCGATCAAATCGTCGGTGCTTCGTTCATTGCCAGCTACAACATAGAAAGTAATCAGCGCTACTCCAGATCGATGGAGTACAAGAGTGGCTAGAACAGTGTCGTCAGCAAGAAGGCGAGAATCAGCTCGAAAGTCTCGCAACTGCAGTCGAATGAATGGCGACTTGGCTAGGTATATGGGACTAAGTATGTCATTGTCGTTCGCTGTTAATACGCCTAATATTTTAGTAGACTCTACAACATTGTCGTCTATCTCACTGACAGATGATGCCAACTTTCCAAGAAGTTCTTCGAATTCGGGTGGCAACGCCTGCGGCGGATCGTCCTTCTTTCCGAACAGGTCTAGCTTGAATAACCGATTTCGGACGGCAAAGAGCGCTGATCGCGGATACTTAGCCGCCCAATTCGTGAATTTAGTACTGCCGTCCACAACTCTTGGGATCTCAGCCATTCCGGCCATGAATTGCCGACCTTCTAGGATGCTGCGATGCTTGCTAGAAATTCGAACTTTCCTGGAAGGTGGAACGTTTACAGAATCCGCAACACCCTCCTGCAGGAGTTCGTCGGCTAGCTTATATATATCCACCCCTGAGGGGAGCGTAAAAGCAAAGCTATAGGTTGCTCCGACAGTGGCGAAACGAGCCTGGTGTCTACGCGATCGTTGCCAATTGATTTTTGCCAATGTCCCCTCCGTCTAGCAGGTCATGGTAGTTGGAGCGCGCCACTCGACCCCATAGGTAGCGTTTTCCACTCCATGATCATTTCCGGCTTCGCGTGCTGTTCCGAAGCCGAGTAGCCTATGTTGTAACCTGTCGATACTTGTTCTTGAGATTGAGGTGTCGAGTGGGCGCAGTCGAGCGAACGCTAGTCCTGTTGAAGCCGGATGCTGTAGCGCGTGGCCTGATCGGTCGGGTGCTTCAGCGGTTCGAGGATGCCGGATTGAAGGTTGTCGGCAGTAAGATGGTGCTGATTGACGCCGAATTGGCGCGTAAGCACTACTTCGATCTCGAAGAGCGGTTCGGCAAGTCGGTCTTCGACGTGACGGCCAACTTCATGCAAACCGGGCCGGTTATCGCCCTGGTCCTCGAAGGCGTTGAGGCTGTCGCGAACGTTCGGCGCCTGGTGGGCTCCACGTTCCCGAACCAGTCTGCTCCGGGCACGATCCGTGGGGACTTTGCGCACACGTCGAAGGCTTACACCGAGGCGAAGCACATCGTTGCTGCCAACCTCATCCACGCCTCGGGCAACGTTGAAGAGGCCAAGTACGAGGTTGACCTGTGGTTCGACTCGTCTGAGCTGTTTGACTACCAGACCGTCGCTGAGAAGTACGTCTTCTAATGGTTGACGAGCAGGTCGAGCAACTGCCGGCGCTCAGTGAGGTCCGGCAGAACTACGAAGAGGCGCGCGAGCAGGGAGACCACCGCGCGGCGGCTGAGTATGCCTACGCGCTGGCGATCCGGCTGAAGTGGATCGGGCTCTTCTCGGAGGCTGAGCACTTCGCTGCTGAGTGCCTGGCGCTCGCCGAGATCCTGCCCTCGGCGACGCTCGACGATGTGGTCTCGACCCGCTCGTCTGTGGGCGGCGTACCGCTCCCGGACCACTTCCATGACGACGTGGTCCGGTGGCGGCTCTCCAACCTTCTCGATCCGGCTGAGGCCGGTCGCCGGCTTTAGCGGAGGTTCGCGTCCAGGTGCTCTTGCACCGGGCCGAAGAACGGATATGGGACGTACGCGGCAAGGGTGGCGCGGTCGCACCACGCCACCTCTGCCAGTTCCTCGGGATCGCCGACGTGGGCCTCTCCGCTGACGACGTCGCACGCGATGTAGACCATGGTCCGGCCGGTGTTCGGGTGGACGCGTTCGCCGAGTTCCTTCGTCGCGCGCACGGTGAGGCCGGTCTCCTCCAGCGCCTCGCGGACCGCGGCGTCCTCGCCGGTTTCGCCGGCCTCGACCTCGCCGGCCGGGAACTGCCAGGACAGCTGGCCTTCCTTGACGTTGCGGCGGGCCATCAACACCTGGCCGTCCTGCACGATGATCGCTGCGGCGATCGGCGGACGTTCGGTGCTGTCGGTGTTGCTCATTGTTCCCCTTCCAAGGCGCGCAGAATCGGCGCGTATATCCGTTCTTCTGGGATGAAGCGAGTGATCCTCTGGCTCGGCACCCATAGGGCGCTCGCGTTCTCGACGGCGTCTCGGTTCTCGACCTCACCGGCGAGGTAGTCGCAGAGGAAGTAGCGGGCGTTGACGCCCGTGAGCGGGTGGATGCGGGCGCCCAGCTCGGTGCGGACCGAGCAGTGGATGCCGGTCTCGGCGAGGGTTTCGCGGGTCGCCACGGTGGCTGGCTTCGCGCCTGGCTTGACGATGCCGGCGGGGAACTGCCAGTCCAGTCCCCCGGGGTCGGCGTCGCGGCGGCAGACGAGCAGGACTTCCGCGTCCTTCACCACGATCGCGATGGCGACCGTCAGTGAGACGGCGCTGCTGACGGCGTGGGCTTCGGCGTCGTCGTCGGCCTTGAGCTGGCGGGCGAATCGGAGCTTCACCTGCTCGTCGGCCCGCTCGTAGGCAGTGTCGAGCGCCCGCTGTAGTTCCGGGCGGATCACGATCTCCGGGCGTTCGTTCCAGGAGGCGATCGTGCGTTTTGCGACGCCGATCAGGCGGGCAATCTCGTCCTGGGACATGCGCAGTGCGGCTTGGAGAGCGACGGCATGGCGGCCGGTCCACTGGTCGATCACGATGCGCCGGGCTGGTTGACTCATGACACCGACCTCCGGCCGGGTGTCGTGAGCAGACCTGTCCTCGCCGACTGAGTGAGGTGCAGGTCAACCGGCATCTATCCGTCGGCGACCGTCAGGGTTGTTCCGGCGGGATAGATCTCGGTCGAACCGTCCGCGCGCGTGACAGTCAGGGCTGTCGATGAGGTCGCGGTGTCGCCGGGACTGAGTTGGATGCGGGCGGGCGTGTCGACCACGAACGTCCCGTAGCCATGCCGGACCTCGATCAGGCCCTCGCTGCGCAGGATCGCGAGTGCGCGGCGCACGGTCTCGCGGGCGAGACCGAACTCGTCGTGGAGGTCCTTCTCGGAGGGCAGTCGCTGCCCGGCGGAGAATGATCCACTGGTGATGCGCTCACGCAAGACGCTGGCGAGCTGCCGGTAGGCAGTGCCCTCGCGGTCCGGCGTGATCAT
Source organism: Actinoplanes sp. G11-F43 (assembly GCF_050589265.1). Lineage (NCBI taxonomy): Bacteria > Bacillati > Actinomycetota > Actinomycetes > Micromonosporales > Micromonosporaceae > Actinoplanes > Actinoplanes sp. G11-F43. Next base: position 6,884 of record NZ_JBNZCE010000038.1, on the reverse strand, counting down.
GTGGTCACGCTAGGTCGAGTGCTATACCCCTGCGGACGTATATACGTCTAGACGTGCCGCAAATCTGGCAACTACGGCATCAGCGGCATTCCGGCACCTCGGGAGCATCGTGCATCACCGATGCATCAGTCGTGCATCGGTGATGGGTTCCTGCCTCATCGGCAGTGCGCGGAAACCTCGGTTTACTTGGCCTTACCGAGAAACGGCGCCAGCGAAGGAGGTGAGGAAACGATGTCCGGAGGCGCTTACGCCGAGCCGCGACGGGGGCGGGAAGCCTGCCACTCGCGGATCGTCGCCGGACGCCAGGCCGGCGAACGGCCGAACATGCGGTCAGGTGCCGGCGCCTGGCCGCGCGAGACGTAAGCAGCCCACGTCGGGCGAGTGATCTCGGCGCCAACTGAGCGCAGGTAGTCCAAGACGAGGTCAGTCGTCCACCAGTCGTCCGGCAGTTCGCCGCTCGTCTCGTCCATCGCCGGTGAGACTACGCGATCTGACCACCGCATCGCTGCGTGCGATGTCCCCTCGAATGCCCAGTTCAGAGTGATTGCCTTGCCTGAATACAACGTCAAGTTGTAGCGTGCGCTCATGACTACAACGAAACGTTGTATTCGGCGGGGCATCAGACCGGAAGGACTTCCGTGTACCGCGATTCGATGCCCGAAGAGCCGACCCCTGCCCACCTCGACGCCATCGAGCGTGAGAACCGCCTCCTTGAGGCGGAACTCGCGCTGGTCGACGCCGAGATCCTGTTCTTCACCGCTGAGCCGAAGCCGACCCAGCTCGACTACCGCCGGCTTCGCCGGGCTCAGAACCGTGTCCTCCGCGAGATGGTCGCTCTGCTGGAGCGCTACCTCCGCTCGATCGACGACGCAGCCTGAGCGGGGGCCGGCCATGAGTCTCGGCGTCTTCTCGACGATGCTGCTCGCGGCGATCGGGATGCTCCTGATCGACCGCAAGACGCGGGGACGGATCGTCTTCGCCGTCATCTGTGCCCTGATGCTCGGCCTGGTCATCGCCGGAAGTGACGGCGTCCTGGCACAACCGGCTCATGCACTGGTCGACGGCGTCCGTGACGGTCTGACCTCGATCGGCCGCTCGCTGGGCGGCGGCAAGTGATGGCCGGCCGACTGTCCCGGATTCGGTGGGGCGTACGTGCTGTGTTGCTCCTCGGCGTGGCCACCTCGGTGGCCGCCAACATCCTGCACGCCCAACCGAATCCGATCAGTCAGACCATCGCGGCGTGGCCGCCGCTGGCGCTGCTCCTGACCGTCGACCTGATCTCCCGGGTTCCGGTTCGGAAGGGCTGGCTCGCGGTCGTACGGCGGACGGCGACGGGCGCCCTGGCGGCTATCGCTGCGTTCGTGTCCTACGGACACATGGTCGGAGTCGTGTCCCGGTACGGCGAGGTCGGAGCCGTGCCGTACCTGATCCCGCTGTCCGTTGACGGCCTGGTCGTGGTCGCGTCCGTCTGCTTGGTCGAGCTGAACACGTCGGCTAAGCAGGCGGACACCGAAGCGGACACGGTCACGGACATCGCGAAGGCACCAACTGTCCGCGCCAAGGGGCCGGCGACCAGCGCAAACAAGACGGCCAAAGCGGTCGCGCGACTTCGCTCCCGGCATCCCGATCTCGGGACCCAAGAGATCGCTCAGCGGATCGGCGTCACTGACCGCACCGTCCGCCGCCACCTGTCCGCCACCACGACCTGACCGATCGGAGAACCCTCATGTTCGAGATCCCGTTGGAGCACCACGCCAAGGTCGCTCTGCACGTGCTCGGCGACAACGCCGAGGACATCGCCGAGACGCTTCCGAACGGCAACTGGCTCGGACGGCGTCACAACTCGGGTGCCTGCCCGATCGCCGTCTTCCTGACCGCGATCCTGCCCGGTGTGCGTGGCGTGGTCGTCGGTAGCAATCAGTTGACCATCCACCCGGTTGACGACAACGAGCCGGACATTGACGTCGACCTCCCGCCGGCCGTTGCCGGGTTCGTCCTCGCCTTCGACATCGGGGCGTTTCCGGAACTCATCGCACCGAGCGACGACGCGGAACCCGAGATCTGACTCTGCCCGGGGCGCGGCCTCCTGGCCTCGCAAACCTCCGGCCGCGCCCCGGCCTCACCCCATCGGTCTTCAGACCTCCTGGAGGAATCTCCATCATGGCAACCCCTTCGCCGGACGGCGAGTTCGACTGGACAGCCGCAGAGGCGCAGGTCGGCGACATCGTCGACCTCGGGTCGGCGCGGCGCCGGCGACAGCCCGACGGCTGGACCGCGGACGTTGACGACGAACACGACGAACTCGGAGACGAGCCGATCCTCGTCGACCCGCCCGACTCGAATTCTCGAGTGTCGTGGGCTGAGGCGGCCGCGGGCCGGCGCCCGATCGTGCCTGCCTGGCTCCGCTCGAAGAGTGAGGCGCTTGCCCTCGCCCGCTGGATCGTCGGCCACTACACCCACGTGAGCGCCTACCACCTGCTTCGGGCGCCCCTCTACATCGGCCGTCTCGTCGTCCGCGCTCCTCGTGGAGCGGTGCGGGCGGTTGCGGGCACCGCTCGGTGGGCCTCGGACGCCGAGGGCCGGTCGGGGCGGCTCGCTGCGGTCCGACGTGAGGACGCCGACGAATACCTCAAGCTGTCCCGCCAGCGCGACGCTCGCGTGCGGCTGCGGTCGCTGATCCTGACCTTCGGCTTTTCGCTGGGCACGGTCGGCGGGGCGCTCTTGGTTCTTTCAACGACACAGGAGATTCGGTACGCCGTTCTCGCGGCCCTTGTCGGGCTGCTCGGAAGTGCCGGCTCGCCGGCGGACAAGCCGCTGATGGACGTCGCTGCCGTGAAGCCGCGCGTCCGCAAGCTCACGGCTGACGTCCTCACCAGGGCGTTCCTCGCCGCTGGGCTGTGCAAGCCGGACGATCTGATCACCTTCCCGGCGCCGATCATGCGGGACGGGCCGGGATGGCGTGCCGTCATCGACCTGCCGTTCTCGGTGAAGGCGGACACGGCGATCAAGAAGCGCAACGATCTCGCCGCTGGTCTCGACCTCGATGAGGTTCAGGTATGGCCGGAGCGGGTCCGCGGCTCGGCGGGTTCGGCGCGGCGGCTGGCGCTGTGGGTTGCCGACGAGGACCCGTACGCGAAGCCCTCTGGTCTTTGGCCCTTGATCTTGAAGGGTGTGGTGGACGTCTTCGAGCCGTTCCCGTTCGGGGAGGACCAGCGTGGGCGGATCGTGATGCTGCAGCTCATGTTCACGTCGCTGCTGATCGGGGCGATCCCGCGGATGGGCAAGACGTTCGCCGCTCGTCTGCCGGCCCTCGCCTGTGCGCTTGATCCGATCGTTGAGCTGCACATCTATGACGGCAAGGGTGGGCAGGACTGGCGGGCCTTCGAGCGGATCGCGCATCGGGTCGGCTTCGGGGTGCGGGATGAGGTCGTGATCGGCCTGGTCGAGGACCTGCGGGCGCTGGTCGTCGACATGAACCGTCGGTACGACACGATTGCGACCCTGCCGGCGGACATCTGCCCGGAGTCGAAGGTGACCCGGGCGATTGCCGAGCGGCGTTCGCTGAAACTGTGGCCGGTGCTCGTGTCGATCGACGAGTTCCAGCGTTACAGCGGACACCCGGCCTACGGCGACGAGATCGTGAGCCTGCTGACCGAGCTGTGCAAGGTCGGGCCGTCCGTCGGGTTCATGATCTCGCTGGCCACTCAGAAGCCGGACGGCAGGGCCGTGCCGACGGACCTGCGGGACAACATCGGTACGCGGTTCGCGCTCAAGACGATGACGTGGCAGTCCTCCGAGGCCGTGTTGGGTGCGGGGTCGTACACGGCGGGGCACGACTCGTCTCGGCTCCAGCGAGCCCACAAGGGAGTCGGCATCCTGCTCGGTGCCGACGACTCGGGCGCGGTCGAGGACGCCGTGACCGTCCGGACGAGCCGCACGCCGCTTGCTGAGATCGACGCGGTGATCACGCGGGCTCACGCGGTTCGTCAGGCTCGCGGCACGCTTACCGGGAGCGCGGCAGGGGAGGCGCTGGCGCTTCCTGGTCCGGCGTCGTCACTGCTCGACGACGTGCTGACCGTGGTTCCGGCCAGCGAGCCCAAGATCTGGTCGGAGACCCTCGCTGCGCGGCTCGCGGAGCTTCGGCCTGAGACGTACGCCGGGTGGAAGCCCGAGCAGGTTGCGGCGGCTCTCAAGCCGTTTGGGATCCCGGTCGGGCGGCAGGTGTGGGGCAGTGATCCGGTGACCGGTGAGAAGGCGAACCGGAAGGGCGTCCACCGCGAGGACATCGCGACTGCGGTCGCCGAGCGTAACCATCCGGCCCCTGCTCGCTGCTGAGGCCGTGCTGATCGAGCGCACCCGACCGGCGATCGTCGAAGCCGAGTTGGCGCTCCGCGTCGCCGCAAAGGCCGCTGACCGGGCTGCGAATGCTGCGGCGGCCGCGGTTGACGCGGGAGGCCGGGATCGGCTCCTCGCGGATGCGACCGCGGCCGCAATGGCTGTCGAGACGATCACCGTGCCGTCGCTGCCGCGCCTGGTCGCCGATGACGTCACCAGCGAGCAGGCCGCATCGCTGCTGGCCGAGCAGGGCGGGCGGCTCGCCGTTCTCTCGCCCGAGGGCGGGATCTTCGCGACACTGGCCGGCCGGTACTCGGGTGCGCCGAACCTGGAGGTCTTCCTCAAGGGCCACGCCGGCGACATGCTCCGCGTCGACCGGCGTTCGCGTCCCGCCGAGCACGTCGACCGGCCCGCTCTCACGCTCGGCCTCGCCGTCCAGCCCGAAGTGTTGCGGGACATCGCGCAGATGCCCGGGTTCCGGGGCAAGGGTCTGCTCGCCCGGATCTTGTTCGCCGTTCCCGAGAACACTGTCGGGCGCCGGCGGATCGGTGCCGACCCGATCCCGACGGCCGTCGCTGAGGCGTACGCCGAGAGGCTGACCGCCCTGGTCGTCGGCCTCGCCAGCCTCGACGAGCCTGCTGTTCTGCCGCTCAGCCCTGAGGCCAACGAGCGCATGTTGGCGATTGAGCGGGACATCGAACCCCGGCTGGCGCCATCCGGGACGTGGGCGCACATCGTCGACTGGGGCAGCAAGTACGCCGGAGCCGTCGCCCGCATCGCAGGGCTCCTCCATCTCGCCGAGCACCTGCCCAACGGCCAGGGCGGGGTGATCGATGGCGGAACGTTCGACCGGGCCGCGACGATCAGCGCCTACTTCGCCGAGCACGCGCTGACCGCCTTCGACGACATGGGCGCCGATCCACTGGTTGACGACGCCCGCCACGTCCTGGCCTGGATCGAACGCTCGCAGACCGAACGGTTCACCAAGCGCGACCTGTTCACCGCGCTGTCGCGCGGCCGGTTCCGCAAGGCCGCCGACCTCGACCCGGTGCTCAACCTCCTAGTCGCGCACGGCTACCTCCGGTCGGCGCCGGCCCCCGAACGCCGTGGCGCCGGCCGCGCGCCGTCGCCGGGATGGCTCGTCCACCCGCAAGTCCTCCGGCCCGCTGGCACGGTCCAGCCGATCAGCGCCGGACGGGTCTCATGATCCGGCCCTGCCGTCCGCAGAATCCGCGGAAACCGCAGAACGACCAGCCCGGAGCCATTGCGCGGATATCGCGGATTCTGCGGAGCGCTCCGCGAGGTCCGCCGCTCGGCCTGTCCTCCCCAGCGACTACCCCCGATCACCTCTCGAAAGGCACTCGCAGGATGACAGCCGATCCCAGCGGCGAAGCCGCCGAGATCCCCACCGAACCCATTCGACTGGTCCTCACGATCGAGCAGGCCGCCCGCCGGCTCGGCATCGGCAGGACCCTCATGTACTCGCTCGTCATGGACGGCGAGATCGAATCCGTGACCATCGGCCGGCTCCGGCGAATCCCGGTCGAGTGCCTCACGGAGTACGTCAACCGACTCCGCGAGCAGAACGCTCAACTACCGGCAGCCTGAAGGGATCTGAGATGGCGAAGCGCAAAGCGAACGGAGAGTCGTCCATCTACTTCGGTGCTGATGGGCGCTGGCACGGTCGCGTGACTGTGGGAGTCAAAGACAACGGCACCGAGGATCGCCGCCATGTGACCGGCAAGACGGAGTCGATCGTCAAGGCGAAAGTCAAGCAGATCGAGAAGGACCGAGACAACGGAACCCTTCGCAAGGCCGGCGAGAGCTGGACCGTTGCGAAGTGGCTCACGCACTGGCTGGAGAACATTGCAACGCCGCCGAACGTCCGCGAGAACACAGCCTCGGGCTACCGGGTCGCCGTACGGGTGCACCTGATTCCCGGCATCGGTGCTCACCGCCTCGAAAAGCTCACCCCCGAGCACATCGAGAAGCTGACCCGAAAGATGCAGGAGAACGGCAGTAAGCCCGCCACGGCGCACCAGGTACACCGGACGCTGCGAACGGCACTCAACGAGGCGATGCGCCGCGGGCACCTCGGCAGGAATCCTGCGAGCCTCGCGAAGGCACCACGACTCGAAGAGGAGGAAGTCGAGCCGTACTCAGTCGAGGAGGTTCAACGACTCTTGATCGCCGCCGCCGAGCTGCCGCGCAATGGCGCCCGGTGGGCTGTCGCACTCGCGCTCGGGCTTCGGCAGGGCGAAGCCCTCGGACTGAAGTGGTCAGATGTCGATCTGACGACCGGAACAGTCTTCGTTCGTCGGTCTCGACTCCGGCCGAGATGGCAACACGGGTGCACAAAACCGTGCGGCCGGAAATTCGGCGGCCATTGCCCGGATCGGCTGTCGCTCCGGGCCAGGGATGTTGCGTTCTCGGTCTGTGATCCGCTGAACAGGGATTTCGTGAGATGACCGGCCTTTGTGGAGGTGGTAGAAGCGGGTGAAGCCCTCAAGGTGATCATGGAGTTCTTCACGCTGCACGATCACCGAGGA
>NZ_JBNZCE010000037.1:0-70714 GCF_050589265.1 Actinoplanes sp. G11-F43 | reverse complement strand
ATCCGCACCACAACGCGGCACGTTGGGGGCCGGGCCGACGCGCGTGCCGAGTTGCGGCTCGTGGCGCGCCGGAAGGCGGCACGGGTTCATGGGCGTTCGGTTCGGGTGGGGTCGCCTCGGATCAGGTCGTCGTGGATGCGCCAGCGGGTGGTTTCGGCCTGCCGCCCCGCTGCCGCGTCGCCGGCCTCCAGGCGTTCCCGGATCAGGCGTAGGGCGATGGCCCGGTTCAGGGTGAACTGGCGTTCGGTGTCGACCACCACCACCGTCCCGGTCGGGCGGTGGGTGGCGCGGACCGCGGTGCTGGCCTTGTTCCGGTGCTGGCCGCCCGGGCCACCGGTCCGGCACGGCACCATGTCGACATCCCGCTCGTCGAACACGGTACGCACCTGGCTCATGTCGCAGGGCTGGGCGGTCACGTACCAGTTCTTCCGCCCGGGCCCGGCCCGATAGGGGCTCGGCGCCTGCCAGCACAGCGTCCCGGTCCAGGACACGGCGAACTCCTCCGCTCCGGCACCGCTGATCTGCAGCAGGATCGACCGGAACGTGCCGGGCCGTTCACCGGCGACCGTCTCGACCCGCCGGGTGACGACCTTCCGGCGGGTGGCGTCGGACTCCAGACGGCGGGCCAGCCGGGCCAGCGCCCAGGAACACTCCCGCGGCCCGCGCCCGGCCGACATCATCAGATGCACACTCATCGCTTGCGCACTCATCGTTGTTGGCCCACGCCCTGGAGCTCACCGCGTACCGGCGGCTCTGTGCCCGTCACCGGGACGCCCCGCGACCGGCGGGACGGACCGGGACCGGGCGGCGGTTTCCGGTGGCCGGGCGAGGGCGGCGGCGGGGCAGGAACCCGACCACGCACGGGCGCCGGCGGCTCATCGGCGGCCACTCCGGCGGGCCTTGCGACGGGCGACCGGGAACCGGCGTCCCGGCAGCGGCACCAGCATCGAACGCCACGAGCCGGTGTTCCGGCGGCGGTACCGCAGACGGCGCAGCCGGGCGATCGCGTGCTCGTCGAGAACCGCCAGGACCAGGCGGGACTTCGGCGGGCGGTAGGTGACCGCGGGCGGCGGCACGGCAGCGGGAACGGTGCGGACAGTGGCCGGCGACAGGGGCACGGTACGGGCCGTGATCAGCGGCACGGGCGCGATGTGGACCGTGGTCATGGCGACGGTGTGGGCGTTGATCATCGGCGGCCTCCCCGGCGGGTCGGGACATCGGCGGTCTTGTAGGTGATCAGGGGCAGGGTGCTGACCACCGGTGTGGCCAGGCCGTGATCGGTCAGGTCACCGATCACCTGCTCGATGCGTTTGTAGGCGGTCGGCGCCTCCTCGAACAGCAGCTGCCGGTCGCCGCAGACGACGAGGGAGCCGACCGGCGTACGGCGTAGCTCCTCGACCGTGTGTTTCGCCCGGCCGCGGCGGAGTGCGTCGGCCCGGGACATCTTGCGCCCGGCCCCATGCGCGACCGAGTGCCCGGCCTCGGGACCGGCGTGCCCGGCGACCAGGAACGAGCGGGTGCCGCGGGTGCCGGCGATCAGCACGTCGTGGCCGTCCCCGGGTGCGGCGCCCTTGCGGTGCAGGTAGGCGCCGGCCCGCACGCCGACCGAGTTGTGGCAGACGTCGGTGACCGGGTCGCCCAGCTCGGCGCCGAGGGCGTCGGCGACCCGCTCGGCCATCAGCCGCCGGTTGAGGTGGCCCCAGCGGACCGCCTCGTCGTGGGCGGCCAGGTAGGCGGCGGGATCGGCGGCCGGGCCGGCGCCGTGCACCTCGGTGTGCGCCCGCAGGATCCGTTCGCCGAGGCCGCGGGAGCCGCTGTGCACGATCAGCACCAGGTCTCCGGCGGTCAGGCCGAGCCGGGCGGCGTGACCGGGATCGATCACTTCGTCGACGGTGGCGAGCTCGACGAAGTGGTTGCCCCGGCCGACGGTGCCGAGCTGGTCGGTGTATCCGGCCGGGATGTCGGCGCCGTCCAGTTCGGCCGGGTCGACCGGCCGGTCCAGGTCGGGGAAGCGGGCGGCGAGGCGTTCCGGGACGACCTTGCGGATCCGGATCGGGTAGACCGCGATGCCGCAGCCGATGTCCGAGCCGACCAGGAACGGATAGAGGACGGTGGAGAGCATCGCGGCGCCGATCGGGGCGCCCTTGCCGGGGTGCAGGTCGGGCATGCCGGCGACGTGGATCATCCCGTCCAGGGCGGCGACCTGGTGGCACTGGTCGACGGCGCTGGACTCGATCCAGCTGCCGGGACCGGCGAAGATCGTGACGGATCGGGTGGAGGGCAGGGCGGACTGCTGCTGAGACAAAATCAGCTCTTCTTTCGAAAGATCGCATGACGGAGGGCACGCCGGCAGATGGGGGCGTGTCGTGTGCGTGGGGAAGCGCCTCAGTACGTCATGCCGATCACCTTCGCCGAGCCCGGCGCGTACCGCAATCGAATTATCAACGGCAACACCCGTGACATAACACGGCAACAGGGACCCGGCCGGGATTACCGGCGCTTGTTACCGACGGGTTAACTATCGACATCCGTGAATGACAGGAGCCCCACCACACCAGGGAGTTCCCCATGCCCGTCCCCGCCCGCCGCAAGGCCGGACTGTTCACCGTCCTCTGTGCCGCGGCCGCCGCCGTCCTGGCGACCCCGGCCACCCCCGCCGTCGCGGCCAACCCGTACGAGCGCGGCCCCGCACCCACCAACGCCAGCATCGAGGCGTCCCGCGGATCGTTCGCGATCGCCCAGGTCACCGTGGCGCGCTCCAGCGTCTCCACGTTCGGTGGCGGCACCATCTACTACCCGACGAGCACCACCGCCGGTACGTTCGGGGCGATCGCCATCTCGCCCGGCTTCACCGCCTCCCAGTCCAGCATCGCCTGGCTGGGCCCGCGCCTCGCCTCCCAGGGATTCGTGGTCATCACCATCGACACCCGCAGCACCCTCGACCAGCCGGACAGCCGGGGCACCCAGCTGCTCGGCGCGCTCGACTACCTGACCGGCACCAGCTCGGTACGCACCCGCATCGACGCCTCCCGCCTCGGCGTGATGGGCCACTCGATGGGTGGCGGCGGCAGCCTCGCGGCGGCCCGCACCCGCCCGGCCCTGCAGGCGGCCGTCCCGATGACCCCATGGCACGGCACCAAGAGCTGGTCCACGGTCCGCGTCCCCACGATGATCATCGGCGCCGAGAACGACACGGTCGCCCCGGTCTCCTCCCACTCCGAGCCGTTCTACACGAGCATGTCGGCGGCCCCGGAGAAGGCCTACCTGGAGGTCAACAACGCCACCCACTCGGCCCCGACCGAGGGCGGCAGCGTGACCGTCGCCAAGTACGCGCTGTCCTGGATGAAGCGCTTCATCGACGACGACACCCGCTACGACCAGTTCCTGTGCCCGGCCCCGTCCGGATCCACCATCCAGGAGTACCGCGCCACCTGCCCGCACACCTGATCCACCACACCCCGACGGGGCCCGGCTGTCGCCGCCGGGCCCCGTCGCCACGTCCGGACAGCAGCGCGACGCGACCAGTGGCACCGTCCAGCGCCGTGCCGCCGCCTCGGGCGCCGGTCGCGCCGCACCCGGTCCGTCATCGTGAGTGCCAGCCGGGCCGAGTCGAGCCGGCTACGGAGTGTGCGTGGGCCGGTGTGGCGACGGGCTGCGACAGCGGGCTCGAACTCATGCCTCCGGTATCCCGGGACCACCGCATTCGGCCCGGCGGTCGCCGGACGGTCCGGTGTTCCGCCCTCCTCGCGCGGACGAGACAGGACGGCTGGATCGATGGGTGCCCGTGGGGCGTACCCCATCGGGGTTCTGGATCTCACCAGAGGGTCGGCGGGCCGTCCGGTTCCGGGAGTGCCGGGGTGGGCAGCGGTTCCAGGGCCGGGACCAGGGCGCGGACCTCGTCGTGGAAGCGGCGGCAGAGTTCGGGGGCATCCGCGTTGTCGGGGGTGTGCACGAAGAACGTCGGGGTCCGGCCCTCGCGCAGCCAGCCGGCCACGATCGGCACCCAGCGCTGCCAGCCTTCGACGGTGCGGGTGGTGTCGTCGCGGCCCAGGTAGCGGATGATCGGCCGGTCGGTGAGGGCGGCGGTGCGCAGCGGCATGCGGGGTTTCTTCAGCCAGGCGTCGCGTTCGGCGTCGCTGGTCGGTGGGGTGCGGAAGAACTCGGTGGTGTCGAACGGGACCCATTCCACGCCCAGGCCGGCGAGTGTCTGCTGGAGTTCGTGCGGGTGGTGGAAGAATTGTGGGTCGCGGACTTCCACGGCGTAGCGGTGATCGGTGGGCAGGCCCCGGATGAACCGGGAGAGGGTCGGGAGGTCGCCGGGTCCGAATGATCCCGGCAGTTGGATCCACAGGGCGTGGGTCCGGCCCCCGAGCGGCTCAATCACCCGGAAAAATTCCGACAAAACCGAAATGTCGGAAAGCTGGCGGACGTGGGTCGCCTCCTTGGGCAGCTTCAGGACGAAACGAAAATCAGCCGGCGCCTGTACGGCCCACGACTCCACCGTCGCCAACGTCGGCGTCGCGTAGAACGTCGTGTTCCCCTCGACCGCGTTGCACCAGCCGGCGTACGACCGCAACCGATCCGTCGACCCGGTGAACCGGCCCTGCCACGACTTCAGGCTCCACATCGCACACCCGACGTGCAGTTTCACCGGCCACCCCAGCGATCCTCGTGCACCGCCAGCCGCAACGGCCGCCGCTGTCGCCACCCGTGCCGCTCCAGATCCGGCACCTCCTCCAGACGGCTGACCGGCCCGAGACACAACCATGCCACCGGCCGGATGCCGTCCGGAATGCCGAGCAGCCCGGCCAGGAACTCCTCCCGGTAGAACGACACCCACCCCACCCCGAGACCCTCGGCGGTGGCGGCCAGCCACAGGTTCTGAATGGCGAGGCAGACCGAGTACAGCCCGGCGTCGGCGATCGCGTGCCGCCCGAGCACCCCCGGCCCGCCCCGCGCCGGATCGTAGGTGACCACGATCGACAGACTCGCCTCCATGATGCCGTCGATCTTGATGCGCGCGAACCGTTCGGCGGCCGGCCCGTCCAGGGTGGCCGCGAAGACCTCCCGCTCCGAGCTGACATGCTCGTGGAACTCGGCCCGCACACGCCGGGAACGCACCACCACGAAATCCCACGGCTGGGAGAGGCCGACACTCGGCGCGGCGTGCGCGGCCGCCAGAATCCGGTCCAGCACGGTCGGCGTGACCGGCCCCCCGGTGAACTCGGCGCGCACATCCCGGCGGCGGTGGATCACCTCGTACAGGTCCTGAATCACCGGCCGGACGCTACCAGCAGCACTCAGCGCCGGACCGTGCCCGTCGAGGCCCGCGCCACCAGCGCCGGCACGAACGTCGCCTGCTCGTGCACATGATCAGGATTGGTGGCCTCGTCCAGGACCAGCCGGGCGGCGGTCCGCCCCAACTCCTGCCGGGGCTGCCGCACCGAGGTCAACGGCACGGCCGCCGCCGCCGCGAAGTCGATGTCGTCGAACCCGACGATGCCCAGATCGTCCGGAACCCGCAGCCCGGCGGTCACCGCGTGCTGCAACAACCCGAGCGCCAGCAGATCGTTGGCACAGAACGCGGCGGTCGGCCGGCGCCGCGTCGGCAGACCCGCCAGCCGCTCACCCGCCGATCGCCCCTCACTGACGGTGAGCGCCTCGGTGGGCAGATGGATCAGATCCTCCTCGGGCATGCCGAACTCGGCCCACACCGCCCGCGCCCCCTGCAACCGCTCCCGAACCTGCCCGATACTGTCCGGCCCACCCACAAACGCCACCCGCCGGTGTCCACGATCGATCAGGTGCTCAACGGCGATGCGCCCGCCGAGCACATCGTCGACGGCGACCGAGCAGTGCCCGCCGTCACGGCTGTACCGGTCCACCATGACGAACGGGATGCCCCGCTGCGCGATCTCGGCCAGATGCGCCGCGTCCGGATCGACCGGGGTGATCAGAATGCCCTGCACGCGCTGCTGGACCAGCCGGTCGATGTGCTTGGCCTCACGGTCCGACCGCCCGCTGCTGTTACACACGAACAGGGACAGATCGGCATCCTCGGCGGCCGTCTCGATGCCCTCGGCGACGTCGTGGAAGAACGGGTTGCCCCCGTCGAGCATCACGTAGGCGAGCGCCCGGCTGGTCCCGGCCCGCAGCTGCCGGGCGGACTCGTTGCGCACGAACCCGAGCTCGGCCATCGCCCGCTCGACCCGCTCCCGGGTGGCGGTGCTGACCACAGCTGGCCGATTGAGAACATTGGAAACAGTCCCGAGCGAAACGCCCGCCGCCGCCGCGACGTCCTTGACCGATGGCGCCCGCCCGTTACGCGGCTGGAGTGTCAACCTGGGCCTTCCCTGACCTCGGTTCTACGTGTGCCCCAAGAGTTAAGCACTACTCTTGAAACATTTCAAACCCGTCACTGCCAACCCCGAAAATCCCGCTTATCGTACGTTCCAAAACGCCCCCGCCAATCCAGGACGCCCCGCTTCCTCCCCGCGAGGTGATCCCACTCAAGACCGAAACGCGCCCGCCGGGCGATTCCGCCACTCACCGCCGACGCCCCCACCCCCACCCCCACGCCCACCCCTCCCCACTCCCCACTCACGTCTCACGTCTCACCTCTAATCGCTCACCTCTCTCGTCTCGCCTCTCGCCTCTCACGTCTCGCCTCTCGCCGCTCAGCCGTCAGCCGTCAGCCGTCAGCCGTCAGCCGTTCGGTGTGCAGAACCAACCCTTTCGCCGTCAACCCCACCTCCACCGGAACCCCCTCCAGCACCATCGCGGCATTCTCCCCCGGCCAGACCTGCTCAGTCTGCTGCCGCCCACAAAGCCGAAGAACCCGAGCCACCCGAACCTCAACTCCACTCAACGCACCAGCCCGCTCATCCCCAGAAAATCCGTCATCAGGCAAGCAATCACCGGGCAGGCCGGCATGCCCCGCCAACTTTTCACCCGACCCCGAATCCCACTCCCCACCGCAACACCCAAACCGCACCAGATCACCGCACCGAATCGAACCACCGTCAACTCGCCCGGCAACCACCAACCCACCACGCGATTCAACAAAAACGTCCTCGATCCACATCCACCCCACGCGCTCAAATCTACCCCCACCCACCAAATCAACCCGCGCCCCCGGATAACGTTGCCAACACGGCTTAGATATTCACTCCAAAAAAGGCGTCCACCCTAGACAGATCTTGGCGACTTTCCCACCGAAATGAGTCTTGCTCGCGACTTCCTGATCACTTGCGGTCAATCCCTCGTGCAGCCAACCCATCCAACCGAGATCTTGGTCAATTTACCACCGAAAACGGTGGTAAATCTACCAAGATCGGCCGGGGCGGGGCCGGAAGGCGGACACTCGCGCGAGAAACTGACCGCAGGCAAGCCAGCAGCTGAGAAGAAGGCTCAAAGCGGTGGCAAAACGACCAAGATCCAGATTCTACAGCCACCCTCGCACCCAATCATCCCATTTGCGACCGAAAACCCTGCCGAGGGCCCCAAATCGGCAACCTATTCCAAGAAAGAAAACGCACGGAGCCCCAAGAAAAAGATCCCTCGACACTCAAACAAACGACAGAACGTTCGTTCTACCAAAATTCCCAATAAACGTTTCGCCGCGAACAGAAAAAGCAGAACCACCCCTTCCACATCACAGATAGAACGTTCCGTCTCGCCAAAATGAAAGTGTCGTCCCGCCTCCCAGAAGCCAGAAAGTCCGTTCTCTCCACCAGCCTCCAAGACAGAACGTTCTACCTCCTCCGCAGCCCAGGCAGAACGTGCCGCCTAGCGGAAAGGCAGGCAGAACGCCGACCTCACAGCACCCCAAACAGAACGTTCTGTCTCGCCGTGAAAAACACAAGACGTCCACCTCGCCCCAGGGACGAAACGTCCGGTCACACGACGAGGCAGGTAGAACGGTCTGTCTCGCGGCGGGAGAAGTAGAACGTTCGCCTCGCAACGGGAAGACAGAACGTTCTACCTAGCGACGGAGGAATACAAGCGGCCGGCCTCACAGTGGGGAGACAGCACATTCCGCTTAGCTGCGCAAGACAGAACGTTCTATCTCGCTACTGAAGGAGGCAGAACGTTCCATCTCGTCGCCGGGAGAGACGGAACGTTCCATCTCGTCGCCGGGAGAGACGGAACGTTCTATCTCGTTGCTGAAGAAGGCAGATCATTTCATCTCACCGCCGGGAGAGACGGAACATTCTGTCTTGCTGCGGGATAGGCGGAACGTCCTGTCTCGCGGTGGGGCAGGTAGAACGTTCTGTCTCGGGATGGGGGAAGACTCCCGGGAGCGGGTGATCGCGGCAGTGACTGATCATGCGGGTCGCATTGGTGCGGCGACGGGCATTGTGCGGGACCACAAGGGAGCAGGCCCCGAGCTAGGGGCCGCCCCGCTCCAGAGTGCGATCAGAACGGCTGATCGCACTACCGGGCCCGCGCCGGACGGCTGGACCCGATGCGCGGTGGTGGTGGCCCACCCGTACGGGGAACGCCACGAATGGCGGCTGGCTGGGTGTGGGACCGCGGCTCGACCGGGTCGGCGCGGGATCGGTGTGGTTGGGGTGGGTGGCTGGATCAGGCGGTGAGGAAGGAGATCACTGTCGCGGCCAGGAGGAGTACGGCCAGGGCCAAACCTGCTCGCTGGGGTGTCGGCAGGGCGGATGTGGCGTTGAGGCGGTCGATGACCGGGCCTGCGGGGGTGGCCAGGATTTCTACGGCTCGGGCTGGGCTTCGGCGGTCGGCGGTACGGCGGAACAGGGTGGCATGCCGGGCCGGGCTCACCCGGAGCAGGTCGCCGGGGCGTAGTGCGTCACGGCGGGCGCCGGTTCGCAGGGAGTGGTGGTGGACGCTGCCCTTGTCGGTGCGGACGGTGAACTCCCAGACCGCGTCGTCGCCGGGCGCCGGCTGGAGGCGCTGGGCTATGGCGACTCCGGCCACCAGCACGAGTGGGACGATGACACCGGTCAGGAACATCGTGGTGCCCATGTCGGCGAAGAGTGCCCGTCCCGACCAGGCGGCGATGCTGATCAGGGCGGCCACCGAGACTGCGAGCAGGCCGGGTGCGGATCGGCCGGAGACTGCCGCCGCGGTGACCCGGGCGGGGCCGGTCAGTACACCGATGTACGGCTGGACGGCCACCTCTGCACGATCCGCGTCCCGCCCTCGTGCGGACGGCGCGGAGTCCGGGGTGTCCGGCCCGGGTGACGAGGATGCGGGAGTACGGCGGCCTTGCGGAGGCACCCCTCCCCCGGTCCTGTCCGGTCCACGCCCCGACGGTCCGCGACGGCTGGGCGGCCGCCCTCCGGCGGACGAACCCGGATCCCGGCGATTTTCAGGGAAGGTGTCGCCGGACGCCGGGCGCCGCTCGTGAGGTGACGGCTCGCGACTCGCGGACGGGCCGTCGGCGTAGGGACCGGACGAGCCACGTTCGCGGTACGGGCGACGGTCCCCGGACTGGCCGTCATCGCGGGAACCGGGCGAGCGGGACGAGCGGTCACTACCCCCGGACGAACCGACATCGCGGAAACCAGGCGGGCGGGACGGACGGTCACCACCCCCGGACTGGCCGTCATCGCGGGAACCGGGCGAGCGGGACGAGCGGTCACCACCCCCGGACGAACCGGCGCCGCGGGAACCGGATGAGCGGGACGGGGAGTCCGCCGGGCCCCGACGGCCGGTGGGTGAGCCGGAGTCCGGGGTGGGCGGCCGGCGGCGGGCCAGCGGCGAGTTCCCGTTGATCCGTGGTGGCGGGTCGTCGTCGCCGGGCGTCGGGTCCTCGCCGGGCTGGCTGCGGGCGTGGGGGATGTCGACCGCTCCCGGGCGGGACGGCCGGCGGCCCACGGATCGTCCGGTGATCAGGCGTTCCTCGTCGTAGTCGAACAGCGGCGGGTCTTCGGGGACCGACGGTGACGGGTCACCGGGCCGCGCACCCGCACGAGGTCCCGGCACCCGCCCGGGACGGGAGCCGGATCGCGACTCGGGCCGCTGGTCGAGTGACGGATCCGAACGCGATTCGAAAGAGGAACGTGGTTCGAAAGAGGAACGTGGTTCGAGAGACGAATGTGGTTCGAGAGACGAGTGTGGCTCGAAAGGACCGGAGTGCGGCTCGGAAGACGGCTCGGGGCGGGACTCCGGACGCTGGTCGCGACGGGGCGGCGGGTCGGGTTGCGGGCTGGCCCATGGTGGCAGGTCGTCGGTCATGCGATCGGCCTCGGCGTTCGTGGGTCGGGTGCGGGAACGGGCAGGTGGGTAACCGGCTGTTCGCCCGGGAAGGCGCCTACCGCGAAGGCTACCCGTGATACGCGACGGTCACCCGCCCGTGGCGGGGCGAGACCACCGAAAGCGACAGTCCACACGCGCCGGTTCCACGGTCTAGGGTGGCGTCATGGCGGTGTTGCGTGACGCTGTTCCGGCCGATGTCGGCGCCATCGTCGGGGTGCAGCGGGCGGGTGCGGTCCTGGCTCTGGCGCACATCTTCCCGCAGGACCGCTACCCGTTTCCGAGTGCCGAGCTGGCCGTGCGGTGGGCGGAGGAGATCGCCGATCCGGCGGTTCGGGTGCTGGTGGCGGTTCCGCACGGCACGGTCGCCGGGTTTGTCGCCGTCCGGGCAGATCAACTGCTTCATTTCGGTACGGCCGTGGAGAGCTGGGGATCGGGCCTGGCCTCACGCGTACACCAGGAGGCTCTTGATCTGCTTCCGGCGCGGCCACGGCTCTGGGTGTTCACCGAGAACCATCGGGCCCGCCGTTTCTACGCCAAGCACGGCTGGGAGGCGACCGGTGGTACCCGGCCGACCGGGTTCGCGCCGCATCCGGAGCTCATGGAGTACGTTCGCACGACGCCACATAGACCACGTCCGGTTCGCCCCGGTCCACCGGCACCCGGACCGTCCGCACCGGGCCGACCACCCGGTTGAGGGTGTCGGCGAAACCGCGTTCGGCGCTGGCGCTCCACACCGCCAGCGCGCCGCCCGGCCGCAGATGCTCGCGGATCATCGCCAGCCCGGACGGCCGGTAGAAGCCGGTGTTGTGGTCGAACACCGTCCAGCCCGGCCCGTTGTCCACATCTAGACAGATGGCGTCGAACCGGTCGCTGGTGCCGGTGAACCAGGCCGCCAGGTCGGCGGTCACCACCCGCACCCGGGGGTCGTCCAGGGCGCCCTCGCTGAACGGTTTCAGCACGCCACGATGCCATTCGACGACCGCCGGCTCGATCTCCACCACGATGATCTCGGACGCGTCCGTGCGCACCGCCTCGGCCAGCGAGAACCCCACCCCCAGCCCGCCGATCAGCAGCCGGGGCCGCGGGGTCTCGATGCCGGCGAGCGCCGCCCGGATCAGCACCCGCTCCGATTCCCCGGAACGCGTGTCCATCAGGAAGACACCATTGCTGATCAGCTCGAAGTGCCCGGCCCGGTGCCGCAGGACCAGCTCACCCCGCGCGGTGAAGACCCGTTCGTCCATGGGCGGCAAGCGTACGCACCCGATGGACTCCCGTCGATGAGCTACGGTGACCGGCTGTGACCACCGATGACGGCCTGACGGTTCCCGATCATTGTGCCCGTGCTCTGGCCAAGGCTCAACGGGCCGGCGTCGACGCGGCCGGCGCCCTGGCGGTGGCGCACAGCCGTACCGGCGGAGCCGATCTCTACCTGCTGATCTACCCGGATCGGCTGGAACTGGCCAGCCCCGGAACACTGATGGGCACCGGCGCCGGCCGGGAGCGGATCCCGCTGTCCACGGTCACCCAGGTGACCGCCCGTGATCGTTTGTTCCGTTCGTCACTGGAGATCACCGCGGCGGGGAACACGCTGTCCTTCCCGGTGGACCGCCCGGCCGCGGCCCATCTGGCCGCCCTGATCACCCGCCGGCGGTCGGCCGCCCCGGACAACAGCGCCCTGCTGGAACAGCTGGCCGCCCTGCATACGGCCGGTGTGCTGACCGATGAGGAGTACGCGGAGAAACGCGCCACCCTCCTCGGCGACTAGCTTCCGTGTGCCGATTCGCGGCTCGCATCGAGCCGCGAATCGGCACACGGCCCGGCCTGGAGCGCCTCGATCAGGGCCTCGGCCGGGGTGGACCGGGGGCGGTCGCTGACCTGGCCGTCACCGATCTCCACCAGACGCCAGCGGCCGTCCTCGTGCCGGGTCAGGTCGGCGGTGACGAACGGCAGATCCAGAGAACGCACGGCCGCTCCGACCCGGTCCAGGATCGCGGCGTCCGGATCGGTGTCCGGGCGGTCGGCCGGGGTGTCCGGGTGGGCCGTGATCAGGCGGCAGGAACCGGCCACCCACCAGGTACGCACCTCGGCGCCCTGGAAATCCTCGTAGGCCCGCAGGACGAACCCGCCGGTGAAATCGTCGCCCCGCAGATCCCGGAAGCGGCTGGCGACCGTCCAGGCCGCGTCGCCGTCACCGGCCCGCGGGATGTACGCCGCCTCGTGCCAGTAGTGCTTCATCGACTTCGTCCAGTCCCGTAACACCGCCGGGCCACCGCCGAGTGCCGCACCGGCCCGCCGGAAGTCCTCCCGGTCGTCGCCGGTCGTCCACGTGCTGCGCGGGGTGATGTCGGTGACGGCGTCGTACCAGCCGGGCAGTTCGTGAGCCCTCCGGTACCGGGCTGGGCTGGTCCGCGGGTGCGCGCCCCTGGCCGCCAGCGCTCCGGCCAGTGCGGTGTAGCGGTCCGCGGTGAGCATCCAGCCCCGGTAGACGACGTCATCGGCGGCCGGCACCCGGGCCACGGCCGCGGTGGCGTCGGTGAAGTCGTGGTCGAACAGCGCCACCTCGATCCCGGCATCTCGGGCAGCGGCGGCCTCGTCGGCGAAATGCTCGTCGGGACGGCGCGGCCGCAGAACGTCGGCGGGAATCAGCAGCATCACCCCACGATGATCCCCCAGCGCCCCGCGCACCCGGGGACGGGCCGCCCTCACGATCACGCTGTGGCCGAGCGGTTGGGGCCGCGCGGTGGAAACGGGCCGACGCTGCGGCCGGGCCGGGAAGAGCCGGGCCGGGACGCTGTCAGTTCAGGATCATGGTGTGGCGGGTGGGTGGGACCTGGGCGGCGCCGCGGGTGGGGCGGGCCAGTGGGGCCAGGGACGCCAGCAGGATGAGGGCGGCGAACGGCAGGAAGCCGATGTCGATGATGACGGCGGCCACGCCGGCGCCGAAGAGCAGTGGGCTCCAGGTGGGAGCCTGTCGGGCCGCCACCAGCAGGCCCAGCACGGTCAGCATGCCGAGGGCGAACAGCAGTGGGCCGGCCGCCTGCAACGTCTCGGGCAGGGGGCGGGCCTGCTGGAACGCCGGGGACAGGTCGCCGGTGGTCGTCCAGAGGAAGCAGGCGACGCCGGCGATGGTCATGGTGGCGGCGATCGCGGCCAGCGGGCGGGCGGAGGCCGGGACCAGTGGGCGCACGGTCACCGCCAGCAGGCCGAACAGGACCATGGCGCCGAAGAAGGCCAGGTGGCCGATGGTCCACGGCAGGGTGCCGGGGTCGTAGGAGCCGTCCAGGCCGTCGAACACCCGGGCCACGCCGTAGACCAGCAGGAGCAGGGGCGCGTCGACGGCGGCGTGCCGGACGGTGACGCTGTTCGATGGCATGTGCCGACCGTAGGGCTCGTGGGCAAGGTCGCGACTCCGGCGTTTCCCCGGGCTCGCCCCCTAAGGCCCTCGCGTCATTCCTATAATAACGATAGGAATGCTATGCTCCTGCGGGCTGGAGGAGGCGCACATGGGGATCCTGACCGAGCAGGCGGCCGAGGAGTTCGTCGCGGCGCGGGCGTTCGTGCCGGGGCTGCCCGGGTTCGTGGGGATCGCCGTCGATCTGCTCGTCGATCCGGCCTGTGCGCCGGCCGGGCGGCGGCCGTTGCGGCACGGGTTCCTGGACACCCGGTCACCGCGGGTGCTGGCGGTCAGCGGGCCGCCCTCCCCCGGGCTCGAGGTGGCACTCCGCCGGATGGGTGACGATCTCGCCGCCTCGGCCCGGGTCGTCGAGCAGCACCGGCTCACCGTGATCTCGCAGGCCACCGGCTCGGTGCACCCGGAGGGCCCGGTCTCGGCGATCGGCGCGGCCACCGCGGGCATCCGGCTCGGTCTGGAGGCCGGCCTGGACGACCACCGGCCGGGCCCGGCCGGCGACCACCCGGCCGGCCCCGGCGGACACCCAACCGGGGCAGGCGGAAACCGGGCGGAAGGAAGCCCGGCGGAAGGAAGCCCGGCCGGGGCGGGCGAGCACCGGGCCGGATCGGATGTCTACGGTCCGCTCGGCCTGAACCGCCGGTGGCGGCTCGCGCACACGCTGGCGCCGGTGCTGGCGGCGGCCTTCGCCAACGCGCCGCTGCGGCACGGGCGGCCGACCGGCTGGCGCAGTGTTCGCCAGGCGCTGCGCCGCGATCTCCGGGCCACCCCTCTGCCGGGCGACGATCCGCGGGCGGCCTGGACCGCCTACGTGCTGGACACCCCGGGCCGCGGTGGGACCGCGCCCCGGCAGCGCCTGCGCGCCGGCGGCCGGATCACCGACAGTGAGCTGGAACGGCACCTCGCCGGGCTACGGCCGCCGGTCGCGGCTCGCGGGCATCTGGAGCTGGACGTCGCCGACCGGCAGCCGGGGGACGGCTGGCGGGTGCCGGTGGCGGTGGCCGCGGTGCTGATGGACGATCCACGCGCCGCCGAGGAGGCCGCGGCGGCGACCGCGCACCTGGCCGGCGAGGCCGGGTTGTGGGAGCGGGCAGCCCGGGACGCGCTCACCGATCCGGTGCTGGCGGCGGCCGCGCGGGACTGTTTCCTGGCGGCCTACGCGGCGCTCAGCCGCCAGGACACCTCCCGCGAGTTGCGCGATGCGGTGGCCGAGTTCACCGAGCGGTACGTCCACCGCGGCCGCTGCCCCGCCGACGACGTCCTGGACGGCCTCACCGCCCGAGCCCCGCTGGCCCCCTGACCGGCACGCGGTTCCCGGCGGGATTCAGGCGGCGGTGGGGCGTACCTCAAGCAGGGTTTGATCTGCTCTGACCGCGAATCGTTCGGCGGCGGCGATGGCGGCGAGCACGGTGGCGTGGCGTTCTCCGGGCTCGACCCGGCGGGCGGCGGCGAGGCGGTCGCGGAGCAGCAGCATGTGGGCGATGCAGTCGTCGAAGTGGGTGAGCATCTCGTCGTGCACGGGGTGGGTCCCTCCGGCGGCGGTAGCGGGGTGCGGCTCAGCCTAGAGCCCGGACGTAACCAACTGTCGAGTTTCTGTTTACGGATCGTTTCCCGGCGAAGGCTTTAAACCATCCGGTTGACAACCTGCCGAGGACGGGTCTAGGTTGAGTTTCAACCAAGAAGTTGAAAGAGGGCCGATGGACACGATGTCGCGGGTCTTCGCCGCCCTGGCCGACCCCACCAGACTCGACATGGTGACCCGGCTGGCCGGCGGGGACGCGACCGTCAATCAGCTGGCCGAGCCGTACCGGATGTCGCTCCAGGCGATCTACAAGCACCTGCGCGTGCTGGAGGACGCCGGCCTGGTGACCCGGCCGGCCGGGCCGCAACCCCGCGCGGTGCACCTGGAGACGGAGGCGTTCGACCGGATGCAGGCGTGGATCGAGATCTACCGGCGCCGGGCCGAGGAGCGTTACGCCCGGCTGGACGACGTACTCAAGCGAATGCGGAACGAAGAGAGCATGGAGGAGGAGCGATGACCAGCATCGAAGCCGACAAGGACCTGCCGATCATCCGGATCACCCGGGACTTCGCGGCGACCCCGGCACAGCTGATGCGCGCGCACACCGATCCGGAGCTGTTCGTGCTCTGGGTGGGGCCGGACGCGATCACCACCAAGGTCGACCACTGGGACGCCCGCACCGGCGGCAGCTGGCGGTACGTGTCGGAGCACGACGGCCAGGAGTTCGCCTTCCACGGCTCGTTCCATCAGGTCGGCGCGGACCGGATCGTGCAGACCTTCACCTTCGAGGGCCAGCCCGACGACGTGGCCCTGGAGACACTGTGGTTCGAGGACCTCGGTGACGGCCGGACCCGGCTGCACGCGCAGTCGCTGGTGGACAGCTTCGAGGGCCGGGACGCCTGGCTTCAGAGCGGCATGGAGGTCGGCGTCAACGAGGGATACGCGAAGCTGGAGCGCCTGGCCGTCGACGGCCGGATCTGATCAGCCGGCTGGCGGGCCAGCACCGCCCGCACGTCGAGGAGCTGGTCGACCCGGCGCCGGTTCGAGGGATCCCGGCCCGCCCACAGCGCGGCGATCTCGGCGTCCACCGCCGCAACGGTGAGCCGCAGCGGGTTGGGCGCCGGATCGACACGCTGGTTGAGGTAGTCCCGGATCCACTTGATCACGGAACCGTTCTTACCCACCGGATCTAAAAAGGAACCGGGCGGACGGCTGGAGCCGTCCGCCCGTACACCTCAATCGGGTTTGACGTTGAGCAGCCCGTCGAAGACCGCGCCCCGGTCGAACTGCATGGCGTGCTCGCGGGCCCGGACCTCCAGGTCGCGCCGGTCCGCGGGGCTCATGTCCAGGACCACCCGGTCGACCGCGTCGGCCAGCGCGTGGATGTCACCGGCCTCGACGATCACCGCGGCGTCGCCGACCGCCTCCAGGACTCCCCCGGTGGTGGTGGTGATGATCGGCCCGCCGCCGGCCAGGGCCTTCTCGGCGAGCGCGATGCCGAACGTCTCGACGAAGTCCGGCTCCGGCTTGGTGGGCAGCGCGTACGCCGCGCACCCGGCCATCAGCAGCGGCTTCTCGTCGTCGTCGACGTCGTCCAGGAAGATGATCCGGTCGTCCTCCTTGGCCATCGCCCGCACGTGTTCCAGGGCCGGGCCGGTCCCGGCGACGACCAGTTTCACGTCGTCCCGGCAGCGCATCTGGCCGTAGGCGATGACCAGGTCGTAGATGCCCTTGGCTCGGGCCACCCGGGACAGGAAGAGGACGTATTTGTCCCGTTCCAGCCCTCGGCGGGCCAATGCCCCGTCGACCGCGTCCGCCGTCAAACCCAGAAACGCGGACGCGTCGATCGGCGGGTAACTCACCGTGACCCGCTCCCGGCACTGGACGGCGAACGACGTCCCGCAGTGCTCGTCCACCTCGACGGCCGACGCGATGATCTCGTCCCGGGTGTACTCCGAGACGGCCACCACCTCGTCGCTGGCCAGGAACGTGGTGAACAGCACCATGGCCGCCCCGAACCGGCCCTCACGCAGGCAGGACTTGATCACGTTGGTGACGTCCGAGCCGACCGCCTTGGCGATGGTGTGCACCTCGGGGCTGAACCCGGCGGCCCGGACCGCGGTCACCGCGTCGTTGATCACCTGGGTGTGGGGTACCAGGTACATCGACAGGCAGACGGTGGGCACGTCCTCGGAGAGCAACTCCACCAGGCGGCCGGTGAGCCCGGCCAGGTGGCGGCCGTCCGGCACCCGGTAGTCACCGACCGCCTCCGGGCGTTCGACGGTGATGCCGGGGCTGTAGGGCAGCAGCCGGTCCAGTGGCTTCAGCGGCAGGCCGGCCGCCTGCAGCGCCGGGATGGGCCAGGTGAGCAGCCGCACGTCGTCGAAGCCGCGGGTGAGCGCGACCTCGGCGAGGTTACGGGCCTCACCGGAGTGGCCGCAGATGACCGGGTCGGCGCGGACCGCGATGACGAGTCGGCGGGTGGGTCGGCTCATCTTGGTTCCTTAGGGTGGGGATCGGAGAGGGATGGCGGCCGGCTCCCGTGCCCCCAGGTGGAGGGCTCGGGCCCGAGCCGCAGGTGCAGCCGGCCACCGTTGTGGACGTCGGCGGCGGTCAGGTGGGTGGCGTGCAGGGGCCTCCCGTTGAGGGTCGCGGACTGGACGTACTGGGTGGCGGGGTCGCGGTCGATCCCGTCGACACCGATCGGGGACTCCCGGAACCCGCTGGTCTCGATGACGAACTCGCCGCCCTCGACCTGGAGCGCGGCCCGCTCGAACGCCGGCGTGTTGACCAGGAACAGGTTCTGCCCGGCGACCGGGAACAGGCCGAGTGACGCCCAGACGTACCAGGCGCTCAGCCCACCCGAGTCGTCGTTGCCCGGCAGGCCGCCCGGGCCGGTGCCGAACTGCCAGGTCAAAGCCGAGTTCACCACCTCCGCGGTACGGTCGGGGCGCCCCGCGTAGTGGTAGGCCCAGGGGACCTCCATGTCGGGTTCGTTGTTCAGCCCCTCGAACCGGTTCAGGGCGTACCCGGCGGCCATCTCGGCCGGATCGGGGCAGCGGCCGGGTTGTTTGACGGGCTCGCTGCCGTACCCGAAGAACCGGTCCAGCATCCGGGCGAACGCCCGGTCCCCACCGGCCAGCTCGATCCGCCCGGCCATGTCGTGGAGCAGCCGGAACGAGTAGTTCCACTTGCCGCCCTCGTAGAACTCGGAGTCCTTGAGCAGGCCGGTGGACGGGTCGAAGGCGTTGATCCAGCCCTGGCTGCGGCGTTCCAGGTCGGCGGCGAGCCGGTGGTCGTTGAGGGCGCGGGCCACCTGGGCGGTGCAGTGGTGGGCGTACGCCAGATCCAGGGTGTGCGTGATCGGGTGCACCATGCCGTGCTCCCAGAAGTCCTCGCCGTAGAGCCGGCGCAGGTCGTCGACCATGTGCACCAGCGCCCAGGTCCAGTCGATGCCGGGCCGGCGCAGCGCGTGCACGTCCGCCAGGGCGGTGTGGGCGAGCGCGCTGGCCTGCCGGAAGAACCGGTCGGCGCCGCGGGCCATCCGGTACCCGATCGGGAAGTTGCCCTCCTCCTCGCAGACCCGGATCAGCGACTCCAGCAGGTCGTTGTAGCGGTCCGGGGCGATCGCCGACAGCAGCGGCATCTGCGTCTTGTAGATGTCCCACATGGTGCAGACGTCGAAGGCGTACGGGCCGGGGTCGGGCCAGTTGGGGCTCTCGTCGTCGGCGATGCACGGTTTGATCAGCGAGTGGTAGAGGGCGGTGGCCATCACCGTGCGCCGGGCCGGGGTGCCGCCGTCGACCCGGACCCGGCCCAGGTGGTCGCGCCAGCTCTCCCGGGTGCGCTTCTTCACCCGCTCGAACGCGTTCTCGCCGGTGCCGCACTCGCGTTCCAGGTTGGCCCGCGCCTGGTCGCAGCCGCGCAGCGAGAAGCCCATCCGGACCTCGATGGTCTGCCCGGCCCGGGTGGGGCCCATGAAGAGCATGCCGAACGGGCGCAGCGTGGTGTGCCGGATGCTGTCGAAGTCGAGCCGGGTGCCGCCCGGGATGAGCCGGCGGTCGTACCACAGCATCTGCCGCCAGCCGGGGCTCTCCACCTCGATGGACACCGACAGCGGGATGCCCTCCATCACCACAGTGCCCTGGGCGCGGCCGTGGCCCATGCTCTCCGCCTGGGCCCGCAGCGGGATGGTCCGGCCCAGGTCGATGCCGAGGCCGCCGCAGGACAGGTCGACCACGACCCGGGCGCTGTGGTGGTCCGGGAAGGTGTAGCGGTGGACCGCGACCTTCTCCCCCACGGTGATCTCGCAGCGCACCCCGGTGTCCAGGTTGGCGGCGTAGTAGCCGGCTTCGGCCCGCTCGTCCTCCAGCGGCCAGGACTGCCCCAGGTCGTCCAGGGGCTGCACCATCGGGGTGACCCGCACGTAGTTGTAGTACTTGCGGATCGCCCCGGTGCCGGACTGCTGGAAATGCGTGAACCCGCTGGCCTGCAGCCGGTCGAACATCTCCTCCGGCACACCCTCGGTGTTCTTGGCGTACCGGCCGTAGCCGGTCGGGTACGCCCCGGAGTACGCGCAGGCGGAGACCATGCCGAGTGGGGAGGTGGCCCCCGGGTGGGTGTTACCCACCTGCGGTTTCGGCCACCACCAGGTAGCGGCGAGACCGTGTGCCCGGGGCAGATCGGTGGCCGCTGTGCCGATGAAAGGATCTACGTTGTCAAGGATGGCCGGACTCTAACCGGCGATGGCGGTCCCCATGGTTTCGTCCAGATGAACTCCCCCGAAGGTGGCCCGTTCGTAGGACGCCTCCAGCATCAGGTCGAACTCGTTGGCGGGACGGGGCTTGCTGATGAAGTAGCCCTGCACGGCCGGGCACCCGGCGGCACGCAGCGCCTCCCAGTCGGCCCGCTCCTCGACCCCCTCGGCGATCGTGGACATGCCCAGCGACTGTGCCAGCCACAGCACGGCCCGGATGATCGAGGCCTTCCGGTCGTCCTCGGCCAGGCCGGCCACGAACGAGCGGTCCAGCTTGACGATGTCCGCGGGCAGCGACTTGAGCCAGGTCAGCGAGCTGTACCCGGTGCCGAAGTCGTCGAGCGCGATGCGCACGCCGAGCCGCTTGAGCGAGTGCAGCCGCTCGCTGACGTCGACGGTCGACGACAGCAGCGCGGTCTCGGTGATCTCCAGGACGATCCGGGACGGGTCGAAACCGGGCAGGCCGGCCAGCAGGCTCGCCACCATCGGCACGAAGTCCGGCTCGGCGAGCTGGCGCGGGCTGACGTTGACCGAGATGTAGCCCAGCCGGTCACCCCAGTGCAGCAGGTGGTCGACCGCGTTGCGCAGCACGTGCTCGCCCAGCGGCACGATCAGGCCGGTCTCCTCGGCGGCGCCGATGAAATGAAACGGGCTGAGAATCTCCCCCTCCGGGGTACGCATCCGGACCAGCGCCTCGGCGCCGACGATCTGCCCGGTGGCGGTGGACACCACCGGCTGGAACCAGAGCGGCAGGGTGATCCGCGGGTCACCGGCCAGCGCCCGGCGGACCCGGGCCTCGGCCGCGATCCTCTCCTGCACCGGCACCCGCAGCTCGTCGGTGTAGACCTGCAGCCGGTTGCCGCCGGCGCGCTTGGCCGCGTACATCGCGGTGTCCGCGGCCAGCACCACGTCCTCGGCGGCGGCCGGGCCGTGCGCCGTGGTGACGCCGACGCTGACCGCGACGGGCAGCTCGACGCCGCCGACCGCCAGTGGGTCGGCCAGGGAGGCCAGGATGCTGTTGCCGACCCGCAGGCCGGTGCCGGCCGGACCGGGCAGGGCGACGATGAACTCGTCGCCGCCGAGCCGGGCCACCAGGGCGCCGGGCGGGACCACCTCGGCCAGGCGTACGGCCAGGGCGCGCAGCACGTCGTCACCGGTGGTGTGCCCGGCGCCGTCGTTGATCGACTTGAAGCGGTCGACGTCCAGGTAGATGACGCTGACCGGCTCCGCGCTGGTGTCCAGCAGCCCGGTCAGGTCGTGCTCGAACGCCTTGCGCGACAGCAGCCCGGTCAGCGAGTCGTGCCGGACCTGGTAGCTCAGCTCGGCCTCGTGGTTGCGGACCGCGGTCACGTCGAGGAGGTGCACGAAGACCGTCTTCAGCTCGCCGTCCGCCCCGTACAGGCCGGTGGCGTGGCTCTGCACCCAGATCAGCGAGCCGTCGTCGGCACGGCGGTACTGCCGGGTCACGGTGACCGGTTCCCGGGTGGTGCTGAGCAGTTCGAGCATCGGCGGTTCGCCGGCGTTCACCGCGGTCAGCGGCAGGTCGTAGATGGAGAAGCCGTCCGGCAGCTCGTCCGGCAGGCGCAGCCACTCCCGGTAGGCGGCGTTGGTGCGCAGCATCCGGCCCTCCGGCGCGAACATGACCATCGGAACCGGGGTCTCGTCGAAGGCGACGCTGAGCTGTGCCTGGCTCTCGCTCAGGTTCTCCTGGGCGCGCTTCTCCTCGATCTCGGTGAAGCGCCAGGCGACCAGCTGGAAGGAGGCCGCGGCCAGCACGGCGGAGCCGTGCACCAGCGCCCACACCAGCGGGTGGGCCTGCGCCTGGTCGTGGCCGAAGGTGTGGCCGCTCTGCACCGTGCCGAATCCGGCGTGGTGCACCACGGTGGCCACCAGGAAGCCGCCGAACGGCGCCCAGTCCCGGTAGAGGGCGAGCGCCGCGACCGCGATGAAGAAGGTGAAGTGCGCCTCGGTCAGGCCGTCGCACAGCGCGACGAACCCGGCGCAGGTGACCGCGAAACCGAGGGCCACCGCCAGCGACCGGGACCGCCGGGCCCGCATCAGCCGGGCCGCGACCAGGCTGGGCAGCACCAGCGCGTCGGTGATCAGCAGCCCGGGAAGGTAGCCGTCGCCCCGGGCCAGGCCGACCAGGGTGACGACCACCATGAAGACGGCGAGCAGCACCGTCAGCAGCCGGTGCCGGCCCGCCCAGTCCTCGTCGTTGAGCCCGCCACCGGTCGGAATCCAGTCGCGGAATCGGGATGTCCACGTCGCCACGAGATGAGGATCGGCCGGGCCGGCGCGATCCCGCAGCACCAGGACGGTTGTAACTCAGGTGCCGAGTGTCTCCCGCAGCCCCACCAGCACCCGGTCCACGTCGGCGGTGGTGCTGCCCAGACCGAAACTGATCCGCAGCAGGCCCGGGGTGTCCCCGCAGGCCCCGGTGACGTCGCCACCGGTCAGCCGGCGGACCAGCGGGTGCGCGCAGAACTGGCCGGCCCGCACCCCCACGTTGTGCTCACGGCCCAACCGCTGGGCGATCGCCGCCGGGTCGTGGCCGGGCAGCGCCAGCGAGACGATCCCGACCCGCGGGTGCTCCGGGCCGAAGACGCTCACCTCGACCGCGCCCGGCACCCCGGCCAGGCCGTCGCGCAGCCGGGCCAGCAGGTGCTGCTCGTGCTCGTGCAGGGCGGTCCGGTCGGTGGCGGTCAGCGCCTCGCAGACCGCGGCCAGGGCCACCGCGCCGAGCAGGTTCGGGGTGCCGCCCTCGTGCCGGGCCGGGCCGGTCGCCCAGGTCAGGTCACCGGGCCGGTCACCGACCGTGGCGCTGGCGCCGCCGCCGGCCAGGTACGGCCCGGCCGCGTCCAGCCAGTCCGAGCGCCCCGCCAGCACCCCGGCGCCGAACGGCGCGTACAGCTTGTGCCCGGAGAAGGCGATCCAGTCCGCGCCCAGCTCGGTCAGGTCGACCGGCCGGTGCGGGGCCAGCTGGGCGGCGTCCACGACCACCCGGGCGCCGTACGCGTGGGCCACGTCGGCCAGCTCCCGCACCGGCCACACCTCGCCGGTCACGTTGCTCGCCCCGGTGACGGTGAACAGCACCGGGCCGGCCAGCCCGTCCAGGGCCCGTTTGAGGGCGTGCACCGCCTCGTCCGGGGTGGACGGGGTGGGCAGGCGCAGCGGGTTCGGCCAGGGCAGCAGGTTGGCGTGGTGCTCGCCGTCGAACTGCACGGTGGTGGTGCCCTCGGGCAGGGCCCGGGCCAGCAGGTTGAGGGCGTCGGTGGTGTTCCGGGTGAAGATCACCGTGTCGTCCGGGCGGGCCCCGACGAACTCGGCCACCACGTCCCGGGCCAGCTCGTACGCCAGGGTCGACGCCTGTGAGCGCACTCCGGTGCCACGGTGCACGCTGCCGTACCGCGGAAGAAGGTCCTGAACCGCCTCGGCCGCGGCCCGCACACAGGGGGCCGACGCCGCGTAGTCGAGATGCGCGAAGTCGCTGTCGTCGCTGATGACGTCGAGGGAGAAAGATGGCATGACCGCGCCTCCACGGGTTCGCCGTTTGCCGATGTCGGGCGACATCGGCCCGGTCCTCACCCGGGGCACCCCATCGCGAACGCAAGGGTTGCCGGCCAGCAAGCCGGGGCTTCGTGCTGGCACTCATGACCTGACGCCGAAGTTAGCAGATGTCACGCACCCGGCCAATATCACACGCAACAAGTAGGGATTAAGGTCACTGTCATGACGATCCTGTTCCAGGAAGAGTGGGACCAGTGGCACGCCGCCCACGAGAAACGGCGCGCCGACCCGCACGGCTTCCTCGCCATCACCGGCCTGCACTGGCTGACGGACACCCCGCAGCGGTTCGACGGCGCGCCCGGCGAGTGGAGCACCGGGCCGGACGGGGTGACGGTGGCCCTCGCCGACGGTGAGTCGCTGACCCACGGTGAGACCGTTCTGAAGGGGACGCACACCTTCCCGCCGATCCCGGAGCGTGGCGACGTCACGGTCACTTTCGGTGACGCCAAGATCGAAATCGCCAAGCGTGGTGGGTACGACGTGGTCCGCCCCCGGCACCCGTCCAGCCCCGTGCTCACCGCCTACACCGGCACCCCGGCCTACCCCGCCGACGAGAAGTGGCAGGTCACCGGACGGTTCGTGGCGTTCGACGAGCCGCAGCCGACCACCGTGGGCTCGGTCGCCGAAGGCATCGAACACGTCTACGAGTCGCCCGGACGCGTCGAGTTCGACCTCGGCGGCTCGCCCCGGTCACTGATCGCGTTCAACGGCTACCAGCCCGGCACCCTGTCGGTGCTGTTCACCGACGAGACGTCCGGGCTGACCACGTACGCCGCCAACCGCAGCCTGCTGATCGACGCGCCCGCCGCCGACGGCACCGTCACCATCGACTTCAACCGGGCCACGAACCTGCCGTGCGCGTACTCCGAATTCGCCACCTGCCCGCTGCCGCCCGCCGGCAACCGGCTCGCCGTCGCCGTCGAGGCCGGGGAGAAGAAACCGGCCTAGTCTCGTCCCCATGGACGAGTTGATCGATCTGATCGCGATCCCCTCCACCGCCGGCCGGCCGGACGACCTGCGGCGAGCCCTCGACCTGGTGCTCGCCCTGGTCGGCCCCGGCTTCGACACCCGCCACTTCACCTCCGGCGGCCGGCCCAGCGCCCTGATCGCCACCCCCGGCGAGCCCCGGATCATCCTCAACGCCCACCTGGACGTCGTCCCCGGCACCCCCGAGCAATTCAAACCCCAGGTCAAAGGCCGATTGCTGTACGGCCGGGGCGCCCACGACATGAAAGCCGCCGCCGTGGTGATGGCGTCGGTGTTCCGGGACGTGGCACCCACCCTCCCGTACCCGATCGCCCTGCAACTGGTCACCGACGAGGAGGTCGGCGGCTTCGACGGCACCGGGCACCAGGTGGCCCAGGGCGTCCGCGCCGGCTTCGTGGTGATCGGCGAACAGAGCGCCCTGGAGATCGTCACCGAGTCCAAGGGCATCATCCGGGCCCGGCTGTCCGCCACCGGCCGCACCGCGCACGCCGCCTACCCGTGGCTCGGCACCAACGCCCTGACCACGATCACCGCGGCGGTCACCCGGCTGCTGTCCCGCTATCCGGTGCCGGCCACCGAGGAGTGGACGACAACGGTCAACGTGGCCCGGGTCGATACCCCGAACACGGCCGCCAACGTGGTCCCCGACACCGCCTCCGCCCTGATCGACATCCGCTTCCCGCCATCCGACCCGGACCTCGCCGGCCGCTCCCCCGCCGAGATCGAAACTCACCTGCACACGATCACCGGAGTGGACGTGACGGTGGAGTCACTGGGCGCCCCACACTGGGCCGACCCGGCCGCCCCCGAGGTGGCCCTGCTGCGCGACGCCGCCCGCTCCGTCGGCTACCAGGGCGGTCTCCTGCGCAAACACGGCTCGGCGGACGGCCGCTTCTACTCGGCCCAGGGCGTGAACGCGGTCATCTTCGGCCCCGCCGGCCACGGCCAGCACGGCCCCGACGAATACATCGACCTGGACTCGCTGCCCCCATACCGCGAGGCCCTGACCACCTTCCTGAGGTCCCTACCCGTCCCGACGCCCTGAGACGTGCCGGGGCCCTCCCCGAAACGGATCACGGCGGTGGTCGTGATGGACCTGGCCGGCCGGTATCGCCGCGATCAACCGACACGGCTCGTTCAGCCAGGAAGGCGGAAGCCGGAAGGCGGCTGCATGCCCGGGAGTCTCTTTAAAGAAACTTTAAGGAACGCTTGCTCTACGTCATGAACTGCTGCCACATCACTGCTCGTACATCTCGGCACACGCAGTACCGAAACGAAGAAGGGGCCGTGCATGTATCGACGACGCGGAGTCAGCAGCCGGACGCGCAAGCTGGTGATCGGAGGTGCCGCCGCAGCGCTGCTCGGCTCGGCTCTAGCGGTCGGCACGGGGATGAGCCAGGCCGCCGAACAGGGCAACGCCGGAGCCGGCTCCGGCGACATCAGCGCTTTGGTGCCGGCGCTGGGTTTCAGCCCCGGCGATCCGAACGCGACGGCCGACCGCGTGGGCCCCACCGGGGTGAACGTTCCCGGACGCTGCCCACCCACTCAAGCCCAAGTGAACGCGCAGGTAGCGCTCAAAAACGCGGACCTTCCCGGCGGAACAGACCTCGAAAGCCGCATCCAACGCTTTGAGAAAACCTTGTCGGCGATCCAAGACCTAAAATGCCCAGCATCCTCCACAACCCTGCTGGGCCGCCTGAAATCGCTGACCGAGCTGCGCGGAAACGCGAACAGCGACAACATCCTGCGTGATCTGGACTTGAACGAAACACCAGCGGACAAGGCCGCCGCCACAGGATCCGGTGACCCGGCCGAGAGTGGAGCGACGGGGAATGCCGGAGCCGCCTCCGGTGACATCAACGCTTTGGTGCCGGCGCTGGGTTTCAGCCCCGGCGATCCGAACGCGACGGCCGACCGCGTGGGCCCCACCGGGGTGAACGTTCCCGGACGCTGCCCACCCACTCAAGCCCGAGTAAACGCGCAGGTAGCGCTCAAAAACGCGAACCTTCCCAGCGGAACAGACCTCGAAAGCCGCATCCAACGCTTTGAGAAAACCTTGTCGGCGATCCAAGACCTAAAATGCCCAGCATCCTCCACAACCCTGCTGGGCCGCCTGAAATCGCTGACCGAACTGCGCGGAAACCCGAACAGCGACAACATCCTGCGCGACCTGGACTTGAACGAAACACCAGCGGGATAGAGCCGCGGAGAACGGCGACCTGATCCTGCGCGCATCCTGATCCACCGCACGGAACCGCCTCGCCGGAGGCCCCGCACCACGGGGGTCTCCGGCGCGTCCGTGTGTGGACCATGCGCGCGGTGACCATCATCGAGGGCGACCGCTGGTCATTCCGCCACGCGTGGTGATGCCTCTGGTCGTGGGTGTCCACCGATCCAGCCTGACGCCTACCGGAGCGCCGCCATGCTCATTCACCGCGGATGGTGTGCGGCGGCCTTCTGGTCCTACCCCGTCGGCATGTGCGCGACGCGACGGTGCCACTATCAGGCATGACCTCGATCGAAGTCGTTCTCGGCGACATCGCCCGCCAGCAGGTGGACGCCATCGTGACAGCCGCCAACGAGTCTCTGCTCGGCGGCGGCGGGGTCGACGGCGCCATCCACCGGGCCGCCGGACCACGACTGGCACAAGCCGGCGCAGCCATCGCCCCCTGCGATCCGGGCGATGCGAAGTTCACCCCCGCCTTCGACTTGAACCCGCCGGTGCGGTACGTCATCCACACTGTCGGCCCGGTCTGGGAAGGCGGCGGCTACGGCGAGGCCGACATCCTGGCCTCCTGCTACCGACGCAGCCTGCAGGTCGCTGACGAACTACAGGCCCGGACGGTCGCCTTCCCCGCGATCGCCACCGGCGTCTACGGCTACCCGCCAGACGACGCCGCGAGTATCGCCGTCAACACCATCCGGTCGACTCCTACCGCCGTCCGCGGGATCCTTCTGGTCGCGTTCGACGAAGAGAACCGGGATCTGCTCGCAGCAGCACTCGGAGACGATACCGGCGCACAAGGCAAGGACCGCCGGCGATGAAGCCGTCCGGATCGGCCTGATCTCTGCCGGCGCCGGCGCGTGGTCGGGTGGTCAGGCGGCCAGGGAGTGTTCCACCCGGGCGGTCACCGCACGGAGGTGGGGACGGCGGGCGGCGCCGACGCGGGCGTTCCAGGAGCAGGGGCCCTGGCGGAGCAGCATCTCGGCGTAGCGGGTCTCGGTGTCGACGCGCAGGCCGCTCGGGCCGACCGTCTGGTCGGCGTAGGTGAGGGCGTCGGCCATCAGGCTGCGCTCGTCCGGGAACGCCGACATCTCGGCGGCCAGGCCGCGGGCGGCGCCGACGAAGCGGGCGCCGGAGTGGTAGGCGACCAGGCCGGCGATGCGGGCCGGCCAGCCCTCGGCGCTCAGGTGGACCGCGCCGTCGAGCGGGTGGAAACCGGTCAGGGCGATCGGCTCGGCGTAGCCGATGTCGTGCAGCCAGGCGGCCGTGACCAGGACGTCCGGGTCGAGGCCCAGGCGGCCGGCGAGTTCGGCGGCGCGGGCGGCCACCCCGGCGGTGTGTTTCCAGCGGTTACCGCTGTCACCGATCAGCGACTCGGCGACGGTCCGGGCCAGGTCGGCGCGGGTGGAGAGAACAGCGGTCATCGCCGGATGCTACGTCCCCGCAGGTTAACAGCGGACCAACGAGCGATGACCGCTGTCCGAAACCAGTCAGGTCTGCCGGACCCGCTGGGCGGGCACTCCGGCCGCGTGCAGCTGGGCGGCCACGGTGTTGCTCGGGTTGTCGACGAAGACCGCCACCTGATGGTCGTCACCCAGGTCGCAGGCGGCCACCACGGACCCCAGGTTGATCGGGTCCAGCTCGCGGACGTCGGCCAGGTCCACGATCAGGCGCAGGGGGCGCACCCGGCGGACCGTGTGCACCAGGAGCTGCCGGAGTTCCACCGCCTCGTCGATCCCGACCGAACCGTGTGGCTGGATCACCACACTGCCGTCTGAGCTGGTGTTCACTTCAAGTACCGCGCCACGCATCGGACTGCCTCTCGTTACCGTGCGTTCAGCTGTTCGACCACGATAGGTGGGCCGGGCCGCCGACCGGCCACAACGGAGCATGACCATCAGGTGAACTGTGGTGTCTACCGTTCGGGCAGGGTGAACGCGACGGTGGTGCCGCCGCCGGGGGTCTCCTCGATGCGGATGGCGCCGCCGTGCCGTTCCACGATCCGCCAGCAGGTGGACAGGCCGATGCCGTGGCCGCCGGCGCTGCCGGTGCCGAGCCGGGTGAACATCTCGAACACCCGGCGCCGCTGCTCCGGGGGGATGCCGAGGCCGTTGTCGGCCACCGCCACGGTCCAGTCACCGTTCTCCTCGTGGACCGCGGTGACGCGTACCCGGCAATCGTTCTCCGGGTTCCGGTATTTGATCGCGTTGCCGATCAGGTTCTGCAGCAGCTGGCGGAGCAGCACCGGGTCACCGGCGACGGTCGGCAGCGCGCCGGGCACCTCCACGGTCGCCCCGGCGGCCTGGGCGGCCGGGCGCAGATCGGTGCGCACCTGGTCGGTGATGTCGGACAAGTCGACCGGCACCCGGTGCACCGGGGCGCTGCCGGCCTGCGCGTAGTCGAGCAGCGATCCGATCAGCTCACGCATCCGGGTGACCGCGCGGGTGGCCGCCTCCACCCACTGGGCGGGCCGGCCCTGCACCTCGTCGCCGATCAGCTCCAGGTAGCCGCCGACCGAGGTGAGCGGGGCGACCAGGTCGTGGCTGACCGCCCCGGCGAAGTTGTTCAGGTCGGTGTTGGAACGGCGCAGGTCGGTGTTGGCGGCGGCCAGTTCCCGGCGGGCCGACTCGATCGCCCGCTGCTGGGCGCGGGCGCTGGTCACGTCGTGCATGGCCACCACCGCGCCCTGCGGGGTGCCGCTCGGCCCGGTCAGTGCCCGGCCACTGGTGCTGACCTGCATCGGTTCCCGGCCGGGCCGTTTGATGACGATCTCGGCGTCCTTGACGGCGCCGTCGTGCAGGGCCCGCAGCAGCGGGATCCGGTCGGGCCGCAGCGGGGTGGTCCCGTCGGTCTCGAACAGCTGATAGCGGCCGGACAGGTCGTCGAGGGCGATGTCCGGGTCGGCGTCCATCCCGTGCCACTCGCGGGCGGCCCGGTTGAACAGGGTCACCCGGCCGGCCTGGTCGGCGGCGACCACCGCCACGTCGATGGTCTCCAGCAGGGTGTCGGTCCAGCGCTGCCGCTCCTCGGCGAGGGCGGCCAGTTCGGCGTTGATCCGGGCCTGCCGGCGCCGTTCGAACAGGGCCAGGATGATCTGGGCGAGGTCCTTGAGGCGGGCGATCTGGTCGTCGTCGAGTTCGCCGGGTTCCAGGTCGAAGACACACAACGAGCCGAGGGCGTGGCCCTCCGGCGTGACCAGCGGGGCGGAGGCGTAGAAGCGGACCCCGGACAGGACCCCGGTCACCCACGGATTGTCCCGGTACGTGGGATCCAGGCTGGCGTCCCGGACGTACGTGAATCGTCCGGTCTCGAATCGGATCGCACACATCGAGTCGGACCGGTCGGAGTCACCGCCCTCGAACCCGACGGTGGTGAGCTGGCACTGCCGGTTCTCGTCGATCAGGTTGAGAGTGGCGTGCGGCACTCCGGCGACCACGGCGGCCACCCGGACCACCGCTTCCAGCTCGTCACCGGCCGGCGAGTCCAGCAGGCGGTACTCGTGCAGCGCGTCGAGGCGCAGTCGCTCCCGTTCCGACACACGATGAGCCAGATCCACGCTGCCTCTATCGGCAGCGTCACCGATGATCTGACGGTTTCCCCGGCAACGTCACCAGCACCGTGGTGCCGCCGCCCGGGGTGTCGCCGAGGGTGATGGTCCCGCCGTGCCGTTCGGCGATCCGCAGGCAGCTGGACAGCCCGATGCCGTGGCCGGGCACCGGCACCCCGTCGACCCGGGTGAACATGTCGAAGACCTCGTCACGCCGCTCCGGTGGGATCCCGATGCCGTTGTCGGCGATCAGCACCGAGTCCGCCCCGGCGCTGATCTCGATCCGGCAGGGCCGGGACGGCTCCCGGTATTTGATCGCGTTGCTGATCAGGTTCTGCAGCAGCTGCCGGATCAGCACCGGGTCACCGGTCAGGGTGGGCAGGCCGGCCGGCACGCCGACCCGGGCACCGGCCGCCGCGATGTCCCCGCCGAGGTCCTGCAGCACCTGGGCGAGCAGGTCGCCGAGGGGCACCGGGCGGGTGCGCACCGGGGCGCTCCCGGCCGCCGCGTAGTCGAGAAGTGCGTCGATCAGGTCACGCATCCGGGTCACCGCCTGCGCCGCCGACGACACCCAGGATTGGGCACGGGGGCCGCCGGTGTCCAGGTCACCGAGCAGTTCCAGGTAGCCGCCGACCGCGGCCAGCGGGGCGACCAGGTCGTGGCTGACCGCCCCGGCGAAGTCGGTCAGGTCGGCGTTCGAGCGGCGCAACTCGGCGTTGGCGGCGGCCAGCCGGCCGTGCGCCTCCTCGATGATCCGGCGGCGGGTGTGTTCGGCGGTGACGTCGTGCAGGGCCACCACCGCGCCGGTCACCTCGCCGGCCGCGGACCGCAGCGGGGCGGCGTTGGCCCGGACCGACCGGGTGCCGCGCCGCGACCCGCGGATGGTCATCTCCCGGCCCTGCACCGGCGCCCCGCTGCGCATCGCCACCAGCAGCGGCAGCTCGTCGTCGGGCAGTGGGGTCTCCCCGTCCGGCCGGTAGAGCTGGAAGCGGGCGGCAGCGCCGGCCGGATCGGCGGTGACGTCGACGTCCGGGGCGTGGATCTCCCGGGCGGCCCGGTTGAACATGCTGACCCGGCCGTCCACGCCGACCGCGACCACCGCCTCGTCGATGCTGTCCAGCACGGTCCGGGTCCACTGCTCGCGGGCCCGGATGGTCTCGTTGAGCCCCGCGGCCAGCCGGGCGTGCCGGCGCCGTTCGAAGAACGCCACCACGATCCCGGCCAGATCGGTGAGCCGGGCGGCCCGGTCGGTGCTGAGTTCCCGGGGCTCGCCGTCGAAGACGCAGAGGGTGCCCATCACGTTGCCGGCCGGGCTGATCAGTGGGGCCGACGCGTAGAAGACGATCCGGCCCAGCTCGCCGGTCACCCACGGGTTGTGCCGGTAGGCCGGGTCCACGCGGGCGTCCCGGACCTGCACGAACACCCCTTCATCGAGGCGTACGGCACACATCGAGTCGGTCCGGTCGCACTGCCGCCCGGGGAACCCGACGGTGGTCAGCTGGTACTGCCGGGTGTCGTCGAGCAGGTTCAGGGTGGCGGTCGGCACGCCGGCCACCGAGGCGGCCACCCGCACCACCGCCTCCAGTTCGGCCGCCGGCGGCGTGTCGAGCAGGTGGTATTCGCGCAGTTCCCGGACCCGCCGGCGGTCCCGGTCCGTGCTCGGCTCCAGCCCGGTGCTCATGTCCTACCTATCGGCACCCGGACCGCACCCCTGATCAGAACCAGCGGCGCCGGCGGTAGTGGCCGTGGTGCCGGTAGTGCCCGTGATGGCGGTAGTGGCCGTGGTGGCCGTACGCCCCCGGGTGGTGGCCGTGCCCATAGCCGTGGTGACCGTAGCCGTGGTGACCGTAGCCGTGATGCCCGTACATCCGGTAGTTGACCTCGCGCAGCAGGCCGTCCACCGCCGGGTTGTGCCGGCCGTGGGACATCTTCTGCAGCTTCGAGGCCACCATGCCGAGGACCATCCGTTTGACAAAGCCCACCGCGCCGTCTCCTCCACTCACCGTCACCGGATTCCAGAGTAAGCCGCCGAATCCACCGGTGAGCTGTGCGTTTCCTGGACGGGCATAATGCGTCGATGAGTGTGATCAGCTACTACCGGCGGGTGGGCCCGGCCGGGCTCGACGAGCTGCGGCGGCTGAGCGACGACCCGATCGGGGCCCTGGAGTACGCCGGCGTACTGCCCGGCACCCACACCGACCGGGCCTGGGCCGGCCTGCACTTCCTGCTGCTCGACGTGGCTCCCCCGGTCGACGTGATCAACGGTGGGGAGCCGTTCGCCGGGCACTTCCGGCTGTTGACCGCGGCCGAGGTGACGACGGCGGCCGCGTTCCTGGATGCGACGCCGTTCGCCACCCTGGCCGCGCACTACGACCGGGCGCTGATGGAGTCGATCGGCGTCTACCCGGACGATCTGTGGGAGGCGGACTGGGCGCTGTCCTACCTGGAGGACGCGTACCTCCGGCTGGTCCCGTTCTTCCGGGCCGCGTCCGGTGGGCCGGTCCTGGTGTGGCGGGCCTGATCAGAGGCGGTCCAGCTGCTCCTCCAGGTGGAACACCTGGTCCAGGACGAGCATGCCCTCGTCCGGCCGGGCCTCGCCCAGCGCCGGGAAGAACTCGGCCATCGCGGCCTGCCAGCGGGCGTTCACCTCGGTCCGGGCCATCGCCTCCTGTGCGGCCGCGAAGTCGTCGGTGACCAGGGTGCCGACCAGCAGCCCGTCGCCGCGCAGGAAGAGCCGGTAGTCCCGCCAGCCGGTCTCGTGCAGCGCTTCGAGCATGTCCGGCCAGACGGCCGCGTGGGCCGCCCGGTACGCGTCGAGTTTCGCCGGATCGACCTGAAGGGTGAAGCACACGTGGGTCATCCGGACATCCTGACGGTTCAGCAGGTGGAGTGGAACAGTCCACCGACCGGCTCGGTCGCGGCCAGCTCGTTGTAGCGGCGTACCGCCTCGGTGGTCTCCGCCTGATGCACGGTGATCCCCCGCTCCCGCAGCAGGTCGAGGGTGGCCGGGTCGACGCCGAGCCGCAGCTCCATGCCGCGCGACAGCACGACGACGGTGGCGCCCCGGTCGAGCAGTTCCGCGACGTCGCCGGGCAGGATGCCGGGCTGGTGCCGGGTGCCGGACTCGCCCCAGTCCCACGGCCGCCCGCCGCCGGGCCACAGCTTGAAGTCCTTGCCCGGTTCGAGCCCGTCGACCTCCATCCGTCCCCACTCGACGGACCGGATCCTCGGTGATTCCGCCATCGACGACTCCCCCTATGTGTCGTAGTCCCCGCAGTCCCACGGTGCGGTGAAGGCCATGTAGTCGCCGGGCTCGGCGGTCACCCACCAGAGGTCCCCGGCGGCCTCCGGCGGTGTGCTGATCAGGCCGAAGGTGGTGCCGAAACGGTCCACTGCGAACGGTTCCACCGAGATCCTGCCGTATGTCACCGGGCCCAGTCCGGCCAGCCTGCTGCCGAAGACCTTCTTGTCGTACGGGTCGATCAGCGCCTCGTCGAACGTACCGCCGGCGGTGAAGAGATAGAGGGCGACGTATTCCGTACCGTCCGGCTGGAACGGCCGGGTGAGGAAGAACTGCCGGCCGTCGGCGGTGTGCCCGACATGCTCGGCCCGGTGGTCGTCGTGGTCGATGGCGATCCGGTGCGGCGCGGTGGGCGGCCCGCTCGGCACCGGGCACGGGTCGTCGAGCGCCTGCTCACCGGGCCCGCCGAGGGTGACACAGCCGGCCAGTGCGGTGACCGTGAGCAGGGCGGATGCCCGGAGCCATCGGGAGATCATGGCCACAGACCGTAGGCCGGGTGGTGGCCGTCGCCTAATTTATGTCGCATGCGAAATACTTCTGTGGAGATCGGGACCATCGCCGCCACCCTGTTCGAGCCGGACGGGGAGCCGGAGGCGGTGCTGGTGGTGCACGCGGCGACCGCCACCCCGGCCGGGTTCTACAGCGGGTTCGCCCGGTTCCTGGCCGAGAACCGGATCGCCACGGTCACCTACGACTACCGGGGCACCGGCCGGTCCGGCTCCCCGCGAGCGCACCGCCACCTGGGCATGAAGGAGTGGATCGAGCAGGACGTGCCGGCGGTGACCGCCTGGGCGGCGAACCGGCACCCGGGCCTGCCACAGCTCGCCGTCGGGCACAGCCTGGGCGGGCACGCGCTGACCCTCGGCTACGGCGGGCCGGACCTGACGGCGTTCGCGCTGGTCGCCTCGCACGTGGCGTCGATGGGGTCGATTCCGGACCGGGTGGAGCGGGCCCGCGTACGGCTGCTGCTCCAGGTTGTCGGTCCTCTCTCCGCCGGGCTGCTCGGCTATGTCCCGGCCCGCCGCCTGGGCCTGGGTGAGGATGTCCCGGCCGCCGCGATCCGGCAGTGGGCCCGGTGGAGCAGCCTGCCGAACTATCTCTTCGACGACCCGGCGATGCGCGGCGCAGAGCGGGCCGCCACGGTCACCCAGCCGGTGCTGGCGGTCGGCATGAGCGACGATCCGTGGGGCACCCCGGCGCAGGTGGACCGGCTCGCCGGATACCTGACCGGCGCCAGGCCGGAGCGGCGCACCTGGACCCCGGCCGAGGCGGGGCTGCCCCGGATCGGTCACCATGGGTTCATGCGACGTGCCGGCCGTACCACCCTCTGGCCTAACCTGCTGACCTGGTTGCAGAAGCAGCTGTGAGCCGCCGCCTGGTCTTCGACCTGATGACCGCCGAGCGCGCGCTGCGGCGGCGGATCGACGCGCGCTCCGGCGACAGCGGCATCGGCGCCGCCGGGGCGGGCGTGCTGTTCCATCTGGCCCAGCACGACAACGCCCTGATCGGGGACGTGAGCGCGGCCATGTGCGCCTCGCCGTCCGGGATGAGTGGCCTGGTCAGCCGCCTGGAGAAGGGCGGCCTGGTGGCGAAGACACCGGATCCGGCGGACGCCCGGGCGGTGCGGCTGAGCCTGACCCCGGCCGGGCGGG
The DNA here is from genome assembly GCF_050589265.1 of Actinoplanes sp. G11-F43. Lineage (NCBI taxonomy): Bacteria > Bacillati > Actinomycetota > Actinomycetes > Micromonosporales > Micromonosporaceae > Actinoplanes > Actinoplanes sp. G11-F43. Next base: position 35,513 of record NZ_JBNZCE010000037.1, on the reverse strand, counting down.
AGACCGTCGGCCTGGCGAAGTCGGTGGTCCGTGAGCTGAACGCGGAGATGTCCGACGGTTTCACCGACGCGGAGCTGGCCGTGGTGGCCCGCTGGTTGGGACACATCACACACCGATTGACCTGAGTACGGGTACTTCCGCTCTTGTCCTGGGCATACCAGAGTGAACCCAGACGAGGGAGTACTGATGACTCATCGAGTGGTAGTCGTCGGGGCCGGATTCGGCGGTCTCTTCGCGATCAAGGCGCTGCGCCGTGCGGACGTCGAGATCACCCTGATCAACGGGACCGCGTACCACCTCTTCCAGCCGTTGCTCTACCAGGTGGCGACCGGCATCCTGTCCGAGGGTGAGGTGGCCCCGCCGATCCGTGAGGTGCTGCGCCGGCAGGGGAACGTGGACGTCCGGCTCGGCTGGGTGCAGGACGTGGACGTGGACCGCAAGGTGGTGTCGGTGGCGGGGCCGGGGATCGACTACACCGTGCCGTACGACACGCTGATCGTGGCCGCCGGGGCCTCGCAGTCGTATTTCGGCAACGACCAGTTCGCCGATCACGCCCCGGGCATGAAGAGCATCGACGACGCCCTGGAGCTGCGGGCCCGGATCTTCGGCGCGTTCGAGGTCGCCGACCTGCACACCGATCCGGAGACGATCGAGCGCTGGATGACGTTCGTGGTGGTCGGCGCGGGCCCGACCGGCACCGAGATGGCCGGGCAGATCGCCGAGCTGGCGCACCGCACCCTGCCCGGGCAGTACAAGCACATCGACTCGCGCAAGGCCCGGATCCTGCTGGTGGACGCGGTCGGCGCGGTGCTCAACACGTTCGGTGACCACCTGTCGGGCAAGGCCGAGGCGGAACTGGACAAGCTGGGTGTCGAGGTGCGGACGAACACCAAGGTGGTGGCGGTCGACTCGACCGGCATCGAGGTGGAGTTCAACGGCGAGCGGGAGCGGATCCCGGCGATGACGAAGGTGTGGGCGGCCGGGGTGGCGGCGCCGCCGCTGGCCGGCAAGCTGGCCGCGGCGACCGGGGTGGCCACCGACCGGGCCGGCCGGATCATGGTGGCGCCGGACACCTCACTGCCCGGGCATCCGGAGATCTTCGTGCTGGGCGACATGATGAACCTGGCCGGGGAGGACGGCAAGCCGCTGCCGGGTGTGGCGCAGGTCGCCATTCAGAGCGGGCGGCACGCCGCCGACCAGATCAAGCGGCGCCTGACCGGGAAGGAGACGGGTCAGCCGTTCCGCTACTTCGACAAGGGCAGTCTGGCCACCATCTCGCGCTTCTCGGCGGTGGCGAGTGTGTGGAAGCTGCGGCTGTCCGGCTTCCCGGCCTGGGTGGTGTGGGTCGCGGTGCACCTGTTCTACCTGGTCGGATTCAAGAACCGGGTGACCGCGGTGCTGCACTGGTTCGTCAGTTTCCTGGGGCGTGGCCGTTCGGAGCGGGTGGCCACCCAGCAGCAGGCGTTCGCCCGCCAGGCGATCCGGGCGTACGGCGATCCGTTCCGGCGCGCGGAGGCCGCGGCGGACGACCGGGCATCGGCCAGGGAGACGGTCGGTGAACAGGCCAGGTAGCGTGTACCGGCCCGCGTAAGTCCTGAGGAAGGCTCACCATTGGTCCCGGTCACTGTTTCCAGCCCCGTGGTGCCCCGAGCCAGGACCCTCGCACCGGTCTTCCACGAGCTGTCGCTGTTCCACGGCAGCATGGGGGCGGGCAAGTCGACGCTCGCGCTGCAGAACGCGTACAACCGCCGCGAGGCGGGCCGGCCCGGGATCCTGCTGACCAGCATGGACCGGGCCGGTTTCGGGGTGCTGTCGTCACGGCTGGGGGTGGCGGCGGACGCCATCGAGGTGACCGAGGGCACCGAGCTGACGGCGCTGATCGCCGATGAGGTGCCGCCCGGCGGGTTCGTGATCGTCGACGAGGCGCAGTTCCTCCGGCCGGAGCAGGTCGAGCAGCTGGCCTGGGCGGTGGACGAGCTGTGTGTGGACGTCGACTGTTACGCCATCTCCACGGACTTCCAGTCGCACCTGTTCCCGGGGTCGCGGCGGCTGCTGGAGCTGGCCGACAACATAGTGTCGTTGCAGGTCGAGGTGAACTGCTGGTGCGGGCGCCGGGGCCGGCAGAACGCCCGGATCGAGGACGGGCGGGTGGCCCGGTCGGGTGCGCAGGTGGCGGTCGGTGACACGTCGGCGGCGGCCGAGGTGATCTACCGGGTGCTGTGCCGGCGGCACTGGCGGGAGGGCGACGCCGGCCCTCAGGGGTAGATCATCCAGCTCCGCAGGTCGCCGTGCGGGTCGAACAGGTAGCCGCCGTCGCCGACGCTGTGGTTGGCCGGGTCGGCGTTGGACAGGATCGGCTGGGTGAGGCCCCAGTATTTGCGGGTGGCGGTGTCCCTGCCCGTGCCGACGTGCACGTAGAGGTCGCCGCCGGGCGCGACGACCGTACCGGCCGGGAAGGTGTAACGGCGCAGCGCGGAGTCGCGCACCCACCAGCCGGCCACCGGGACCGCCGCGGCCGACGGGTTGTGGATCTTGAACCATTCGCCGTTGAGGTTCTGGGCGTCGTCGCCCTCGGCGTCCGGGTTGACGGTCAGGGTGAGGCCGCTGTTCTGCGCCGGGCCGGGTTTGCACGCGTCGGTGTCGTAGAGCCCGCGGCCCGCGGCGGCGGCCTGTTTCGCGGCGGCGTGATAGATGCCGTCCATCGCCCACTCGCCGGGGAACGGCAGCCACAGAGCGTGCCCGCCGCGGACCAGGTCCTGGCCGATGTCGGTCCACTTCCCGCCGATCTTGACAGCTACCGAGCGCAGCGGACGGGAGCCACTCACGCTGGCGGCCTTGAGCGAGGTCAGCCGGACCCGGTTGCCACCGGCCTTGACCAGCTTCTCGACCCGGGCGGTGGCGGCGAGCGCGTGGCAGTCGCCCCGGCGCCGTTCCGGCTTGGGTGAGTAGACGTGCTGTTCCATCGCCTGGATGCCGAGCACCCGCACCGAGATCTGCGACGTGGCCTTGCCGCCGTCCAGGTGTACGCGCAGGGTGTCGCCGTCCGGCACCCAGTCGACCGTGCCGGTCCACACCTGGCAGCGTGGGCCGCCGGCGGTGGCGGTGCAGGCGGTGGTCGCGGCGCGGGCCGGGACGGCGGTGCCGGTGACGGCGAGCGCGGCGGTGGCGGCGAGGACCGCCAGGCGTCGGAACATGACGACTCCATCGTCCGTGTCACTGGTGGTTTTAGGCATTCTCCCCCGGCAGGTCGTTAGCTAGGCTAAACATCAACACCGTCGAGGGAGCCACCGCTTGAGCGCCGCCACCCGCCGGGCACCCCGAGCCGGCATCGATCCGGACCCATCGAAGAGCTGGTTGCGGCGCGCCTGGCCGATCGTGCGCGCGCACCGGGGGCTGCTCGTCACGTCGCTGGTGCTGTCGTTCGCCGGGTTGATCGTGCAGGTGCAGATCCCCGATCTGGTGCGGGTGGCCATCGACGGGGCTCTCGTACAACGTACAGCCGATTTAGAGGTTTATGTCTGGCTCATTTGCGGGCTAGCCGTAGCTCAGGGAGGTATCAACTTTCTGGCGCGCCTCTACCTACTGCGCACGGCGTACGACATGGAGTACGACCTGCGCAACATCGTGTTCACACACCTGATGCGGATGTCGTACGCCTTCTACGACCGGGTCCAGTCCGGCGAGCTGATCTCCCGGGCCACCAGCGACATCCGGGCCATCCAGATGTACCTGGCGTTCGGCCCGTCGATCCTGGTCCAATGCACCATCGCCGGCGTCGCCTTCGTCCTGATGCTGTCGATCAACGCCCCGCTGGCCGTGGTCGCGATGCTGACCATGCCGCTCGTCGGGTTCCTGGGCGTCCGGATGCGCGCGGCCAGCTTCCCGGTGTCCTGGCTGATCCAGTCCCGGCTGGCTCGCATGGCCACCGTCGTCGACGAGAACGTCCAGGGCGTCCGGATCGTCAAGGCGTTCGCGGCCGAACAACAGCAGGTGAACCTGCTGGCGGCGGCCGCCGACAAGGTGCGCTGGGCGTATGTCACCGACGCCGCGGTGCGCAGCCGCTGGCTGCCGGTGATGGACAACCTGCCCCGGCTCGGGCTGGCGATGGTGCTGCTGACCGGCGGTCTGATGGTGCTCGACGGCGATGCCACGGTCGGCACGATCGTGGCGTTCAACTCCTACGTGCTGATGTTGCAGCCGCCGTTCCGGATGCTCGGCATGATCATCATGATGGGGCAGCGGGCGGCCGCGTCGGCGCAGCGCGTCTACGACATCCTGGACACGCCGGCCGAGATCGTCGACCCGGCCGTCCCGGTCACCCCGCCGCCGAGGGGTGCGGTGCGGTTCGAGGGGGTGCGGTTCACGTACCCGGACGGCACTCTCGCCCTCGACGGCCTGGACCTGCACGTCCGGCCGGGTGAGACGGTCGCGCTGGTCGGCGCCACCGGCGGCGGCAAGAGCACCGTGGCGCGGCTGGCCGCCCGCTTCTACGACACCGCGGGTGGGCGGGTGCTGGTCGACGGGGTCGACGTCCGCGACTACCCGCTGACGACGTTGCGGGAGCGGGTCGGCATCGTGCCGGACGAGCCGTTCCTGTTCTCGATGTCGCTGCACGACAACATCGCTTTCGGTCATCCGGTGGCGACCCGCGAGCAGGTGACCGAGGCCGCCCGGGCGGCCGGAGCGCACGAGTTCATCACCGACCTGCCCGAGGGGTACGACAGTGTGGTCGGCGAACGCGGCTACACCCTCTCCGGCGGGCAGCGCCAGCGGGTGGCGATCGCCCGCGCCCTGCTGGTCAACCCGCCGATTCTGATCCTGGACGACGCGACCAGCGCGATCGACGTCCGGGTCGAGCACCGGATCCACGAGTCGCTGCGTGACCTGATGCGCGAGCGCACCACCATCGTGGTCGCGCACCGGCTCGCCACGATCGGCCTCGCGGACCGGGTCGTGCTGATCGAGAACGGTCGCGCGGTGGCCACCGGCACCCACACCGAGCTGCTGGCCGGCGAGCCGCGCTACGCCCGGGTCCTGGCGTCGGAGGTGACCGCGTGAGCATGTTCGGCGGTGGATTCGGCGGGCCCGGCGGCGGTCCCGGCTCGGGGGCGATCGCCGGAATGGGCGGCACTGGAGCCCGCCGCTCCGGCGGCAACCCGTTCAGCGGCATCCCCCCGGAACTGGCCGCCGGGGTCGCTCGTCTGGAGGCGACCGAACCGGTCCGGGAGGCGTCCGGCGAACCGTTCACCCAGACCCCGGACACCGGCCGCCTCACCCTCTGGTCGCTGCTGTCCGGACGGCCCCTCCTGCTGATCACGGCGGCCCTCACGGTCCTGCTGGAGGCGCTGCTGCTGCAGATCGGCCCACTGCTCGTGCAGATCGGCATCGACCACGGCATCATGGCCCGGGACGTGCCGTGGCTGGTCTTCTCCGCCGTCGCCTTCCTCGTCTCGGTGCTGCTCACCGCCCTCGCCTCCGGGATCCGGATCCGGGCCAGCGGGCGGCTCAGCGCGTACGCAACCCGGGATCTGCGGGTCCGGGTCTTCGCCCACCTGCAACGGCTGAGCCTGGACTACTACACCAGGGAGAAGGCCGGCGTCACGATGACCCGGATGACCTCCGACGTGGAGGCGCTGCAGCACATGCTCGCCGAGGGGTTCGCCCAGTTCCTCATCCACGGGCTGACCATGGTCGTGGTCACCGCGGTGCTGATCCACTACTCGTGGTCACTGGCGGCGATCACGCTGTTGCTGGTCGTCCCCCCGCTGGTGTGGTTGTCGCTCTGGTTCCGCAAAGCCGCGGACGTCACCTACAACCGTCAGCGCGACGCGATCGCCGGCCTCTTCTCGCACCTGACCGAGAGCCTGTACGGCGTCCGCGTCATCACCGCCCACAACCAGCGCGACCGCAGCGTGCTCGGCCATCGCGAGGTGGTCGGCGCCTACCGCGACGCCAACGACCACACCGGCCGGATCAACGCCGTCTACGGCCCCGGCACCTCGGTGATCGGCCTGCTCGGCCTGGCCGTGCTGCTGCTGCTCGGCGGCCGGATGGTGCTGCGCGGCACCCTCACGATCGGCGAGCTGACCGCGTTCGTGCTCTACCTCAACGCGTTCTTCCAGCCGGTCCAGCAACTCGTTCAGCTCTACACCAACTATCAGCAGGCCCGCGCCGCCCTCGGCAAACTGCGCGGCCTGCTGCGCACCGCCCCCGTGGTCCGGCAGAGACCGGAGGCGATCCCGCTGCCCACCGTCCGCGGTGGTCTGACCTTGCGAAACCTCACATTCGGGTACGATCCCCGCCGCCCGGTGCTACGGGACGTCACCCTGGAGATCGCCCCCGGCGAGACCATCGCCTGCGTGGGCCCCACCGGCGCCGGCAAGTCCACCCTGGCCAAGCTGGTGACCCGCCTCTACGACCCGGACCACGGTGCGGTGCTGATCGACGGCCACGACCTGCGTGACGTCACCCTGGAGAGCCTGCACCGGCAGGTCGGGGTGGTGCCGCAGGAGCCGTTCCTGTTCGCCGGCACGATCCGCGACAACATCACCTTCGCCCGTCCCGGCGCCCCGCTGTCGGCGGTGTGGGCGGCGGTGGACGCGGTCGGCCTGCGCGACCTGGTGGACCGCTCCCCCGACGGCCTGGACACCGTCCTGCACGAGCGGGGCCAGTCGGTGTCGTCCGGCGAACGCCAGCTGATCGCCCTGGCCCGCGTCTTCGTGGCGGAGCCCCGGGTGGTGGTCCTCGACGAGGCGACGTCCAGCCTGGACCTGCGCTCCGAGCTACGGGTGGAGGCGGCGATCCAGCGCCTGCTGGAGGGCCGGACCGCCATCCTGGTCGCCCACCGCCTGTCCACCGCCCGCCGGGCCGACCGGGTGATCGTCGTCGACGCCGGCACCATCATCGAACAGGGCGCCCACGACGACCTGGTGGCCGCCGGCGGCCGCTACGCCACCATGTACGCCACCTGGCGGTCCCACGCGAACAGGCCCGGATAGATTCGCGGGATGCTTCGGGTCCTGTCGTATCTGTACTGGGCGGTCATCGTGCTGACCTGCCCGGTCTTCTTCCTCGGCGCGCTGCTGGTGTGGGCGGTCACCGCGCCGTTCGATCGCCGCAAGGTGGCACTGCATCTGTACTCGTCGGCGTGGGCCGTCTTCTACGTGCGGCTGAACCCGCTGTGGCGGCTGCGCACCACCGGGCGGGAGCTGCTGCCGTGGCGGGGCGCCGCGGTGCTGGTGGCCAATCACGCGTCGCTCGTCGACATCCTGGTGCTGTTCGACCTTTTCCGGCCGTACAAATGGGTCTCGAAGGTGGAGATCTTCAAGGTGCCGGTGATCGGCTGGAACATGCGCCTCAACGGGTATGTGCCGCTGGTCCGGGGCCGCGGCGACTCGGTGCGCCGGATGATGGCCCGCTGCGGTGAGTTGCTCGGGCAGGGATCGCCGGTGCTGCTGTTCCCGGAGGGCACCCGCACCGACGACGGTCGGTTGCGGGCGTTCAAGGACGGAGCTTTCGAGCTTGCCGTACGCCACCAGGTCCCGGTCTTCCCGATAGCCGTCCACGGCACCGGCCGCGCGCTGCCCAAACACGGCCTGGTGCTGCGCGAACAGGTCGACGCCCGGGTGGAGGTCCTGCCACCGCTGGATCCGGCCGACTACCCGGACGTACCCAGCCTGCGCGACGCCGCCCGCAACCGCATCGCCGAGGCCCTGCGCGTCTAGATCGTGTGGCCGTCTCCGGTGCGATCCGCGCCGGACACGACCACACTCAGCGCCGTACCGACAGCCGGGCCTGGAGTGCGGCCTCCAGGCCGGCGGGGCGATCGCCGGTGAGGAAGGCGTCGTGCAGGCGCTCCGGGAACATCGTGGCGATCCGGCCGTCGCTGTAGTCCCACGGGCCGGCCACCTCGACCCGCACCTCCGGGCTGAGGATCACCCGGACCGGGGCGATCGACTCGCCGCGCACCTCGGCGCCGAGGGTGGCGCAGTGCGCCCACGCGTACACCGTGGTCGCGCCGGCCGCGGTGGTGACCTCCGGTTCGGTGCCGAGGACCCGGACCCCGCACGCCTCCCGCTGACCGGCCGGCAGCGACTGCGCCCCGGCCGCCTCGATCAGCGGGGTCAGCCGGTCCGCCAGGGCGGCGGCGACCGCCGGATCGGGTGGCGGCGACTGTTCCGGCCCCGACCGCGACCAGCACAGCCCACCGACGGCGAGCACCACCGCCGCCGCCACCGCCCCGATCGTCATCCTCATCGGCTGCATCATGCCTGGGCAGCGCAACTCACAGGCGCTCGATGACCAGGTCGTGGACCGCTGTCAGCAGGTCGCCGTCGCGCATCGAGTGGGCGGTCACCGTCACCGTGGCCCGTTTCGCCGGGACGATCACCGCGAACTGGCCGTAGGCGCCGTCCATCCGGTAGGTGCCGTCGCGTCCCATCCACACGCCGAAGCCGTATCCGTGGGACAGATGACCGGAATAGCCCGTCGGGATCGGGTCGGCGGTCATACCCCGTACAAAATCGGGGGTGAGGATCTGTTGCCCCTCCCACTCGCCCTCCTGGAGCAGCAGGCGGGCGAGGCGGGCCAGTTCCGACGTCTTCAGGAACAGATCGCTCTCGGCCATGGGAAAACCCAGCGGACAACGATGCCAGCCGGGATTGTGCAGGTCGAGCGGCCGGAAAAGACGAGGCATCAGGTACGCGTGGAGATCCGCACCGGTCACCCGGGCGATCACCCGGCCAACCGCATAAGGACCGGTTCCGGTGTACGCGTACCGCTCACCGGGTTTCGCGACGAGCGGAGCGGCGACGATCTCATGCAGCAGATCGGCCGCGTCGATGCGCTCGTGGGCGTGCCAGCGCAGACCGGAACCGCTCATCATCGTGATCAGGTGGCCCAGGGTGACGTCCTCGAATCCGTCGGCGGCCAGCGGGCGCAGCTCGGGCATGTGGTCGAGCAGCCGGTCGTCGCGGGACAGCCGGCCCTCGGCCTCGGCGAACCCGACGGCGACGGCGGTGAACGTCTTCGTCACCGAGTAGAGGTTGACCCGGTCGTCGGAGCGGAATCGGTGCTCGATCGGTGGCCGGCCGGTCCGGTGGACGTGGATTCCGTAGGTGCCCAGGTCCTGTTCCCGGTCGGCCCGGATGAAGTCGGCCAGCAGATCGTCGGTCATCCGCCCATGTCTAGCCGATGTCGCCGGGGGTGGTGGCGACAGGGTCTCCCCACCGGGCGGCCGGCTCTCCGGGCTGGTGCGCCGCCCGGCCCCGCCGCGAGTGCGACCGGGCCGGGCGGGGCCGTCTAGCCGTCTAGGAGGCGGTCCAGAGGAGAGCTCGGGCGTACTGGGCGTAAAGACCCTTCGGGTGGGCCCGGAAGAGCGGCTCGGTGCCGAACAGCACCGCCCGGCCGTCACCCGCCGTGCTGCCGGAGATCACCGCGGCCTGTCCCGCCGCCTGGGCGGGGCCGTTGGTGCCGGCGGCGGTGGGCAGCCAGTGGCCGGCCACCAGCGGGGTCCCGCCGTACCGCTGCTCCACGGTGAATCCGGATCCGGTGAACCAGAGAGGTGAGTAGACGAAGGAGTACGGCAGGGATCCGGCGCCGACCACCGGGCCGGTGTTCTCGACACGGACCACACCGTTGGCGTCACCACGGCCGGAGACCGCGGTGGCCGGCAGGACCCTGGCCGCCGTGTTGAAGGCCGCGCCGGTGGCGCCACGGGTCAGCACCCCACCACCCCGGGCCAGGAAGGCGTCCACCGAGGCCCTGGCGGTGGGGTTGAGGGCGGTGTAGGACAGCCCGGACGAGACGATCAGCGTGTCCGTGGTGGTCAGGTCGAAACCGGCGTTGAGCACGGCCGTCGACACCGTCCGCACGGTGAAGCCCATCTCCTTCAGGGCGAACAGCTCGTCCGCGGAGACGGCTGCGGCGATCTCCGGCCGGTCGAACACCTCACCCTCGGCGCCGCGCGGGGCGGCGCCGAAACGGACGCCGGTGGACCTGGCGACCGCGACGGCCTCGGGCCGTGCCTCGGCCGGGACCACGACGGTGCTCGCGTCGGTGCGCCGCAGCTTGATCCCCCGGGCCAGCAGCTCGTTGACCGCCCGGACGTCGTTGCCGTCGCGCAGGGTGAGGCTGAGCTCCCGGCCGCGCGGGGCGTCCACCGCACCGGTGGCCGCCGCCCCGGTCACCGTCCTGGTGGCGACCCGGGGGTAGGCGGCACGGCTGGTGTCGACGGCGGCGCCCCAGAGCAGGCCGTGGCTCCAGCCGGAGATGTCGTACATCTGCGGGACCAGGCCGGAGATGTCGCGGCCGGCCTCCAGCAGCACGTTGGCCAGGCCACGCTTCGGCTGGCGCATGTCCACCAGGTAGGTGCCCTTGCCGTAACGGCGGCCGTTCACCGAGAAACCGGTGACCGCCTGCTTGACCCGCACGTCGTGGGCGATCAGGTGGTCGACCAGGCGGGCTGCGGCCGGAGTGCCGGCCGGGATGACGTACGCCCGGGGGAAGGTGGTGGAGTAACGGTCCTCGGGGCCGAACCCGTCGACGAAACCGTCCGGGATCGCCGGTGACGGCTCACCGGCCCAGCCGCGGCGGAACTGTTCGATCTGGCCGGCCAGCAGGCTCGCCTTGTTGGTGTCGGCGTAGGTGAGGGCCGCCTCGATGGTCGCCGCCGCCACATCGGTGTTGATCCGGGCCCGGCGCTGCAGCTCCTCGACCGGCAGGTTGGTGTAGTCGGCGTTGTTGACCCGCAGCGGGATCTCCACGGTGTGGCCGACAGCGCCCTGATAGATCGCGTACATCGGGGTGAAGATCGGCGGCCAGTCGTCCCAGTCGCCGGGCGCGTAGTCCCGGAACGGGATGTCGGCGCGGGTGGTCTCCGGGTGGCCGAGCTTCTGGATCGCCTTCTCCATGCCGAGGGCGTTCGGCAGGGCGTGCCTGATGTACAGGTCGTACTCGTAGTTCTGCCCGTGCGGCGGGGTGGCCGGCTCGATCAGCGTGGTGCCGGTGTAGCCGTGTTCGTCGAGCATGATGAACGGCTGGGTGCCGATCACCACGTCGCGCACCGCCCGGGACTCCGGCTGCGAGTTGGTCGCGTGGTCCCGGTTGACGTCGAAGCCGGCGCCGTTGGCCCGGGTGCCGGCGACCCGGCCGTCCGGGTTGTTGGTGACCGTCACGTACACCCGGCTGCGTTTGAGGAACTCCCTGGTCGCGGTGTCCTTCGCGGTGGCCAGGCGCTGAATCACCCGCAGCGCGCCGTCGGTGCCCTCCCACTCGTTGCCGTGGATGTTCGCGTTGATCCAGACCGGGGTCTTGTAACCGGCCTTCAGCGCCCGGTCCCGTTTGGCGGCGACCGGGTCGTCCTCGATCAGCGCGCGCCAGCGGTCCTGCCGGGCCGCCTCGGCCGCGGTCTCCGGCGCGGTCACCGTGACGAGATACAGGTCACGGCCGCCGGCCGACTTCCCGATGATCTCCGCGGAGACGCGGTCCGAGGACTTCTGCAGGGCGTTCAACCGCGGGGCGATCGCGTGGTACGGCACCAGGCCCAGCTTGATCGAACGGTCGTCCGGGTTCTCCGGCCAGACCGGCAGCCTCGACTGCCGCGGGTAGCCCTTCTTGCCGCTGAGCTTCCAGGCCGGACCGCCCGGGCCGCCGAGCAGAGTCCGGGCCGACAGCCCCTGGTCCGACAGGATCTGGTCCGGCAGCGTCTGGGCCGACAGCATCTGAGCGGACAGGGCCTGGTCCGACAGCGTCTGCCGCTCGATGGCGGCGATCTCGTTGCGGTCGGCCCCGTTGCCGAAGTCGCGGGTGGACGGGGTCCGGTCCGATGGGGTGCCGCCGGGCGCGGCGGCCGTCACCGGGTCGGCGATCAGGGCTGTGACGAGCAACGCGGCACCGAATCCGGCGAGCGTTCGGGACAAGTCCACAAAGCACCTCCGTTGGGATGACCCGACCCTCTCCGGGCCCCGACGGATGCGCAACGATCTATGGGGTTGATTCACCATACCGTTAAGGTCATCGCGCTCCCTGCTGTCATTGTTGATCAACTAGATTGATCGCTTCCGCCGAACTCCCGAGGAGACGAAAAAGTGAGCGACGAGGCGCCCAAGAGCAGGATCGGCCGCAGGGTGGTCGCGGCCGGTATCGGTCTCGCCCTGGTCATCGTCGTCGCGTTCAACGTGTTCGTGGTCCCGCGGGTGGTCGGCGGCGACCGGCCGGCCTCGGCGACCGAGACGGCCCGCGCCGCGGTGGCCGCCCTGCCCGGCCTGGCCGCCGGGTTGGCGGCGGCGCCGGCGTCCCGCTACACCGGCACGTTCACGGCGAGCGGCCAGGACACCGTCTACGACATCGACGCCCGGGTGACCGCGGACGGCACCCTCCTCGGAACGATCAAGTCAGCCGACGTGATCGGCGAGATCCTGGAGATCGGCGACCGCGCCTTCATCCGGGCCGCCGAGGGCTTCTGGACCCAGAGCAGAATCACCGACGACCGCCGAACCGTGTTCGCCAACCGCTGGGTCCTGGTCCCCCAGTCCTTCCTGGGCCTGGACCTCACCGAGACGTTCGGCCCCGCAGCCCTCACCGCCGGCCTGGCCACTCCCGCCACCCGCGGCACGACCGCACCGCCGACGGCCGGGTCAGCCACACCGGCCACGGCCGAGTCAGCCGCACCCGGCGCTGGAACCGGCGACGCGACCGCACCGCCCACGGGCGAAGCAGCCACACCGGCCACAGGCGGGACGACCGCTCCGGTCGCCGACGAGACGACCGCACCGGGCACCGGCGAGATGGCCGCACCGGTCGCCGGCGCCCGGGCCACCGTCGGTGACGTGGCCGTGCAGCAGGTCACCGCCGGCGATCGGACTTTCGCGCTGAGCATCACCGACCCGGCATCCCTGGTCAGCGTCACCGGTACCGGCTACGACCTGAAGCCGGCCGCCCTCGACGAACCGGACCGGACCGCGTTCTTCGCCCAGCTCCGCAAGACCGCGAACGAGCTGGCCTGGGCCGCCGACCTCGGTTCCCGCATCACCGCGAAGACCCGAACCGTGCTGCGAGCATGCGACGCCGACTCCTGCACCGCCCGGATCGGTTTCGTCAACCGAATCGCCCCGACCGCCACCTATGTCCCGTCGGGCGCGAAGACGGAGGCGTCGGTAACGATCACCCTGACCCGCAAGGGCAAGACGGTGAAGACCTGCCAGGTGCCCCTGTCCCTGGCCCCCGGCGAGAGCCGTGTAGCCGTATGCGCGGCCAAGAACCAGCCCCCGGCCACCGGCATCTGGCGAGCCACCCACACCGGCGCCGACCGGGTCCTGACCCCCACCCGGGTCAAAGAGATCACCACCACTCTGGAAACCGAACTCGCCAAGTACTGACCTCACCAACCACCTCACCAATCCACTCATCCGCTCGTCTGCTCGTCTGCTCGGCGGACATCCGGCATCGGCCCACTGGAGACCTTCCCGGGCTCGGTGTCTCCGTTCGTGTGCCGACTCGTGGCTCGGTTCAGACCCTGATGGTTGATTGGTTCGACGGCAGGTCAGACGCAGTCTCCACGACGTTTCTGCAGGTAATCGACCTTCCTCAACCAGCCATCAGGGTCAACCCATCCCCGAAACCCCGCCGAACACACACACCGCCCGGCTAGTGCTCAGACGTCCGCCGCCCCGTCCCGACGACGTCACACACGCGCCAGACGGTGAGCCCACGCCGGGCCCAGGCCGCCGACGCGAGCACCCAGTCCGCCAACATGCGCCCGCCCGCTCCCGGTCAAGACCTCACCGTCAGCCCTCTCACTGTCAGTCCTCTCACTGTCAGTCCTTCCACCGTCAGTCCTTCCACCGTCAGTCCTTTCACCGTCAGCCCTTCCACCGTCGAGACCTCGTCCCCGGTCAGGCGTCCCGCCGGGTCAGGAGCAGGGCGGCCAGGCCGAGCAAGACAGCGGTGGCCGCGGTGAAGACCGTGAAGCCCGCCCACGGCGCGAGCTGGCCGGGGAGCCGGTCGACGTGCAGCAGCTGGAATCCGGCATGGCTGGGCCACCAGCGGCTCACCGCTTTCCCCGCCGCGCCGAGCTGGGTGAGCACCACCGGCATGATCAGCACCCCGATGATCAGCGTGGCGAGGGTCGCGGCGCTGTGCCGCAGAATGGTCCCGACCGCGAGGGCGAACACCGCGAGCACGGCCAGGTAGAGCCCGGTCCCGGTCAGCGCCCGCCACACGCCTGGGTCAGCAAGGCTCACTTCACTGGCGGGGCCGCCCATCACCAGCCGGGCGATCAGGAACGAGCCCAGCCCGCCGACCACTCCGGTGACCAGCGCGATCGCCGCGACGACGGCCGCCTTGGCGAGCAGGAGGCGGCTCCGGGCCGGGACCGTGGACAGGGTGTTCCGGATCATGCCGGTCCCGTACTCCCCGGTGATCGCCATCGCCGCGAGGACACAGACGGCCAATTGGCCGAAGGTGACACCCTCCAGCGCCACACCGACCACGTCGGCGGAGGAGACATCCGGCTGGTAGCCGAGCAGGGCCCGGCCGGACAGCACGGTCACGCCGATGACCGTGGCGGCGGCGGCCACCAGGCTCCAGGCGGTGGACCGGACCGACCAGAGTTTGGTCCATTCGGAGGCGACGACATCACGGAAGCTGGTCATCGGGCGGATCCCATCGGCTCGGCGGCGCGGTACTGCACCGCGTCACGGGTCAGTTCCAGGAAGGCGTCCTCCAGCGAGGCGCGCTGTGGGGACAGCTCGTGCAACCGCACCCCGGCGTCGGCGGCCAGGTCACCGATGCGGTCGCTGTCGACGCCGGTCACCGCGAGCGCGCCGTCGTCGAGTGGGTCCACCACCGCCCCGGCCGCGCGCAGCAGCGGGACCAGTGAGGCGGTGTGCGGGCTGCGGACCCGGACCCGGTCGCGGCCGTTCGCCCGGATGAAGTCGGCCATCGGGGTGTCGGCGATCAGCCGGCCCCGCCCGACGACGAGCAGGTGGTCGGCGGTGTCCTGCATCTCGCTCATCAGATGGCTGGAGACGAGCACGGTCCGGTCCTCGGCGGCCAGCGACCGCAGGAACCCGCGGATCCAGCGGATCCCATCCGGGTCCAGCCCGTTGACCGGCTCGTCGAGCATCAGCACCGGTGGGTCGCCGAGCAGCGCGGCGGCGATGCCCAGCCGCTGGCGCATGCCGAGGGAGAACCCTTTGATCCGCTGCCCGGCCACATCGGTGAGGCCGACGGCGCCGAGCACCTCCTCGACCCGGCTCCGGCCGATGCCGTTGCTGCGGGCCAGCCCGAGCAGGTGCCGGAACGCCGTGCGCCCACCGTGCACCGCCGCGGCGTCCAGCATCGCGCCCAGCAGGCGCATCGGCCGCTCCGCCGCGGTGAACGGGCGGCCGGCCACGATCGCCGTCCCGGACGTGGGCCGGTCCAGGCCCAGAACGGCCCGCATCGTGGTGGACTTCCCGGCGCCGTTGGGGCCGAGGAAACCGGTCACCCGGCCTGGCCGCACCGTGAAGGACAGATCGGACACCGCCTCCTTCGCTCCGTATCGCTTGGTCAGTCCACAGACCTCGATGGTGTGAGCTCGCATGCGGTGAAGCCTGCCGCGCCGGGCACGCCCCGGTCATCGGCCCACGGAATGCTCTCTGCACGGCGCCGTCAGCCCTGAGGATGACGACTCAGGGCTGACGACCCGCCCTCTCCCGCTGACTAACATGAGCGCGTGTCGAAGGAGTCCCGTCCGTTGCGCCCGGGGCATTGGGTAGCGATCGACGGCATGATCGCGGCGCTGCTCACTGCTGTCGGGCTGTGGAGCGCAGAGCACGATGCGCTCGGTTATCTGGTGGTGGTGTCGATGACGGTTCCGGTCGCGGCCAGGCGGATCTGGCCGGTCCCGGTCTTCGGTGTGGTGCTGTTCTTCTCAGCGCTGGCACCGCAGTTCGGGGTGCTCCGTGATGCCGACCTGGCCCGGGCGATGGCCGTCTACCCGATCCTGCTGCTGATGACGGAGTGGATCGCGGCCGGCGCGGCGGTCGTCGTGGTCGCCACCACCGTGCTGGCCAATCTGGCGGCCTTCCGGTTCGACCTGGAGGCGGGTGCCGGCCCGGCGTTCAGCGGTGGCCTCACCATGGTGACGGCGTGCGCGATCGGCATCGCGGTCCGGCTCCACCGGCGTTATCTGGCCGGTCAGCGCGAGCAGGCGGCCGAGCGGGCGGTCACCCGGGAGCGGCTGCACATCGCCCGTGAGCTGCACGATGTCCTGGCCCACGGGATCAGCGTGATCACCATCCAGGCGGGGGTGGCCCGGCATGTGTTCGAGATGCGACCACAGGAGGCGTTGCGGGCACTCACGGCTATCGAGGACACCAGCCGCAGCAGCCTGGCCGAGCTGCGGCAGATGCTGACCGCACTGCGCACCGACGACGACCACGGCGGCGACGGGGACGGCAGCGACGGACCGGAGCTGGATCCGATGCCCAGCCTGGCCGATCTCGGCACGCTGGCGGAGCGGACCACCGCCGCCGGGGTTCCGGTCGACGTCCAGGTCCGGGGTGATCAGCGCGCGCTGCCGCCGGGGCTGGAGCTGTCGGCGTACCGGATAGTGCAGGAGGCACTGACCAACGTGGTGAAACACGCCGGTCCGGCCCGAGCCGAGGTGGTGCTGCACTACCTGCCGGAAGCACTGACCATCGAGGTCACCGACGACGGCCACGGTGGCGACGGCGGCCACGGCGCCCGTGTCACCGGGCGGCCACCCGGCCCCGGGCGACCGACCATCACCGGGCGACCATCCGGTGCCGAGCACGGCATCCTGGGCATGCGGGAGCGGGTCGCGGTGTTCGGGGGCCATCTCAGCGCCGGGCCGCTGCCGCCACCGGAGTCCGGTTTCCGGGTCTGGGCGCGGCTGCCGCTCACGGACGCGGCGCCATGACCCGGGTCGTGGTCGTCGACGATCAGACGCTGGTCCGGGCCAGCTTCAGCGTCCTGATCGGGACCGCGCCGGGGCTCACCGTGGTCGGCGAGGCCGGGGACGGGGTCACCGCCGTCGAGGTGGTCGCGCGGGAGCGGCCCGACGTGGTGCTGATGGACATCCGGATGCCCCGGCTCAACGGCATCGACGCCACCCAGCGCATCGTGGCCGCCCACAGTGACGTCAAGGTGCTGATCCTGACGACGTATGACCTGGACGAATACGTGTATGCCGCGCTGCGTGCCGGAGCCAGCGGTTTCCTGCTCAAGGACGCACCACCGGCCGACCTGCTGACCGCCATCCAGGTGATCGCCGACGGCGACGCGCTGCTGGCGCCCCGGGTGACCCGGCGGCTGATCCGCGAGTTCGCCGAGCGGCCCGAGCCACAGCGCGACCTGCCACCGGCGCTGTCCGGCATCACCGACCGGGAGCGTGAGGTCCTGCTGCTGGTGGCGCACGGCCTGTCGAACACCGAGATCGCCGAGCGTCTGCAGATCAGCACGGCCACCGCCAAGACCCACGTGGCGCGGATGCTCACCAAACTGGACGCCCGCAACCGGATCGAGCTGGTCATCCTGGCCTACCGCTCCGGCCTGGTCCGCTCCGGCTGACACCCGCGTGGAGCGAAACGGCGCGATCCACACCGGAAGTCACCACGCGATCTCGCCGGCGAATCTTTCCCGGTCCGCGTCCCGGCAGGCTCGCGACCGGCTGCGGGCGGGTGGATTCTCAAAACCGATGGGAGTACGCCAATCGGCTCCACGACGATCGGGACGCCCTGTCTGGTCCACGCGAGACCGGCGTCGCCCTGGACCGTCCGGCGACCGCCGGGCAAATGCGACGGTCGCGTGCGAACAGAGTCCTCTTCATGGTGGAGGGCCGGGTGTCGCGCAAGTCCTCGGCCGGGTGACTGCACTCCGCACCGGTGCGGGCACACGGTAGCCGGCCGTTCGCAGGCGCAGACGCCCTGGGCCCAGCGGGGTATCACGGTCCACCGGTCGCGTTCCCGCACCGGCGTTGCCGGTCTGACCAACGCATACGAACCGGGAAAGTGCGCGGGCCGGAACGGAACGGACCGGAGCGGAACGGGCCGGAACGGGCCGGGCCGGGCCGGAACGGGCCGGAACGGAACGGACCGGAACGGAACGGACCGGAACGGAAGGGGCCGGAACGGAACGGAGCGGAACGGGCCGGGGCGGCGTCAGCGGCTGACGGCTCTTGATGGAGTCGCTACCCGGCCCGTCACTCGAATGCGGGAGTCCCCGACAGGCCCACCCCCACCAAGCAGAAGACTCAATACGGGCTCCAGGCCGGAATGTGGTGGTTGCCGGGCGAGCGCGAGGCCACCGGCCGGAAAGTGGTGCTCTCCGGGCCGAATGTGATGCTCCCCGGTGCCGGGTGCGGGGGCTCCCGGCCGGATATGGGGGTGTCCGGCCGGATGTGAGGGTGTCCGGCCGGGTCGCCGAGATCGTCATCCGGCGGCCGGGCCTGCATGCCGGTCCAGCCGCCGGGGCGGCGCGCTCGCTACTTAGCGGCTGGGCCTACGTGGTGGTTCAGCCAGTCGATCAAGGGGCGGCTGGTTCGGAAGAAGTCGACCAGGCGGGTTTTGGCGGTTGCTGTTCCCATCCAGGCGGCCGGCTCCCACTCCTGCCAGGTGGTCAGGCCCTTGTGCCGGAGCAGGTCGGCTCTCGGGTGGTCCTTCGGGAAACCGCGCGGGGAGGTTTTCAGGCTGTCGTGGCCGTGGATCCGGACACCGGCCTTCTCCAGACCGGCGAGCAGGTCGGGGAGGGCCGGGCCGAGGCGGGGGTCGTCGAGCGTACGGCGATATCGGTCCAGTTGGTCGGGGGCCATCCGGTACATGCCACCGCCCGCCGCCAGCCCGTCGGCGGAGAGCTGCGCGTAGTAGCCGGACTCCAGCCAGATCCCCAGATGCGTCTTGTACGGGGTCTTGTCATGGCTGAACCGCACGTCCCGGTACGGCCGGAAGATCTTGCCGGGGCCGAACTCGGGTTCCAGTTCGGCGAGCAGTTCCCGGCCGGGGCCGCGCACCTGCTCCTCGTAGAACGCCTGACGCGCGGTCCAATAGGTCTTCGAATTGTCGGCGGCGAGACCCTCGTAGAACTCCAGGGCCTCACTCGGCCAGCCACGGAACGTCACCCGGCCAGCATGCCACCGCCCCGGGACGGCTACGCCGGGCGGTATCCGAGCTGGGCGGAGACCCGTGCCGCCGACTCCAGCAGATCGGTGATCACGGGAGTGCCGGGCTCCGGGCGGAACCGTGGCGCCGGGCCGGCCAGGCCGAGCACCGCGACCACCCGCCCGTCGTGGTCGAGGATCGGGGCGGCCACCGAGGCGGTGCCGGGCTGGCGTTCGCCGGCTGATGTCGCGTACCCACGTTTGCGGATCGTCGTCAGGTCCCGGCGAAGTCTCGCCGGGTCGGTGACGGTCTTCTCGGTGATCGCCGGGAGCGCCTGCCGGGACAGGTAGCCGTCGATCTCGAACTCGGGCAGGAAGGCCAGGAACGTCTTGGCCGCGGCGCCGGCGTGCAGTGGGGCCGGGATGCCGAGGCTGACCTCGACGCGTAACTCCTGGTCGGGCACCACCTGGTCGACGTAGAGGCGGGTGTCGCCGCGCCGCAGGGACAGGACGGCGGTCTCCCGGGCACGCCCGGACAGGTGCTTGAGTTCCGGGGCGGCCAGCGCGCGCAGGTCGGTGCGGGCCAGGTAGGAGCGGCCGAGGGCGACGGCGGCGTGGCCCAGCGAGTACCGCCGGGTGGCCGGGTCGACGGTGATCAGGTCGCGGCTGCGCAGCGCGGTGAGGATGCGGTGCACGGCGGCCTTGGTCAGGCCGAGAGCGGCGGCGATCTCGGTGACGCCGAGGTCGGGCTGGTCGGTGCGGCCGAAGTGGAGGAGGACGTCCATCGCGCGTTCGACGGCGGCGATGGAGCGGGATTGGCTCTCGTCCTCTCTCAGGACACCCGTTGTCACAGCGAAACCCCCGTGGAACACGACCGGAACGGACTTTTCCGAACTCTAGCCTGCGATTTCGCGGTGCGAAACGCTGTCCCGCAACGCCTGAGTGGCGGCCGGGGCGGAATCGGGGTACACAGCCGATCATGACTGCTTCCGCACTGCGCGCGCTCCTCGCCTCCGGCCGGGTTCTTCATGTGCCCGGTGTGCACGACCCGATCACCGCGGCTCTCGCCGTGCGGGCCGGGCACCGGGCCGTGCACCTGTCCGGCACGGCCGTCGCGGCGACCATGCTGGGCCGGCCGGACGTGCAGCACACGCATGGCGCCCGGGTCGCCGACCGGGCGTCCACGCTGGCGTCCGCACTGGACGGTGTGCCGCTGCTGGCCGACGCGGACACCGGCTACGGCGATCCGGCGCACATGGTGTGGACGGCTCTGGCGTATTCCCGCGCCGGGGTCTCAGGGCTGATCCTGTCCGACCGGCCCGGCCGGAGATCCAGCGAGAAGAGGGAGATGTCGGGCACCTTGACCGGGAGCGTCGCAACGGCCGGAGTCGCCGAGACGGGCGGGATCACCGCTACGGCCGAGGCCATCCGGGCTCTGGCCGAGCAGGCGCCGGAGATCGTGATCATCGCGCGAACCAGGATCCACCCGGCCCGCGGGCTCGACGAGACGATCGTGCGCTGTCGCGCCTATGCCGAGGCCGGCGCCGACGCCGTCTTCCCGGAGGGGGTGGACACCCTCGCGGACCTGGCCAAGGTGCACGCGGCGCTTCCCGGCGTACCGCTGGTCCTGGATCGCAGCGGAACCGCCGCCCGCCCGGAACCGGCCACCGACGCCGACCTCGCCGACGCGGGGGTCCGCCTGGTGCTGCATCCGATGACGGCGCTGCTGGCGGCGATGCGGGCCGCGTCACTCGCCTACCGGGCGATCGCCGAGACCGGCAGTCCCGAACCCGTCGACCGGATGCCGTGGGCGGCGTTCACCGAGCTGACCGAGCCGGAGACGGCCACGGCGCCGGACGCCCGCTACGTCCCGGCGAACCTTCAGACGTGACCCGTGCCACTCCAGTTCACGGATTCGCGCCCTCACCTCGTCTCGTGGTTATCACCGGGAGAAGGAGTGGCCGCCGATGCACGAGATCGTCGTTCTGGGAGCCGGATATGCCGGCCTGACCGCGGCCACCAGCCTGATCGGGCGGCGGCCCGGCGGCGTGCGGATCACCGTGGTGGAGGCGAACGAGCATTTCACCGAGCGGCTCCGGCTGCACCAGGCCGTCACCGGCCAGCCGGTCGAGCACCGGAGCCTGCCGGAGGTGCTGGGTCCGAGCCTGGTCACCGCCCGGGTGGACACGATCGACGCGACCGCCCGCACGATCCGGCTCGGTGACGGCCGTGTCGAGTGCCCTGCTCCTGGTTCTGGAGAGCCTGACCCCGCTGGAGCGGGCGGTGTTCGTGCTGCGGGAGGCGTTCGGGTTCGGTCACGCCGAGATCGCCGCGGCGGTGGGCCGCTCGGAGGAGACCGTCCGGCAGGCCGCACACCGGGCCCGGGAGCACGTGCGGGCGCGGCGGCCGCGGTTCCCGGCCACCCGGGACCGGCATCGGCGGGTGACCGAGCGTTTCCTGGCCGCGGCCGGCGGCGGGGACCTCAACACCCTGATGGAACTGCTCGCGCCGGACGTGACGTTGTGGACCGATGGCGGCGGCAAGGTGCGGCAGGCGTTCCGGCCGGTCACCGGGCCGGACCGGGTGGGGGCGTGGTTCGCGGCGTTCGGCGGCCGGTCCTACGAGGGTGTCGCCGCGGCCGGCATGTCAGCGGTGGTGGCCGGGGTGAACGGCGGTTCCGGCATCGTCTTCTCCGGGGCCGGGCGGGTGCTCGCCACGGTGGTCCTGGATCTGGATGCGGACGGCCGGATCAGCGCCATCCACAACGTGGCGAACCCCGGCAAGCTGACCGCGATAGCCTCCGGCACGGTCCACCCCGGCCGATGGCGCCGCGACGAACCGGCGGCGCGGGGATGAACCGGCAGATGGTGGCCGGCGTTCACAGTGTGGTCAGGCGGCCGGACTCGGTCAGGGTCGTCAACTCGAAGACGTTGTCCTCGGCGGGAGCCACGAGGGGTGGGAACGGGACGCCGATCTCGGTGATCCGGCCGGTCTCGCCGGTGCCGGACCAGGCGATCGGGTACGGCTTGCCGGCGGTGGCGACGTGCACCGCCGACGCCGGGTCCCGGCTGTCGGTCAGAGTGATCACCGGGACTCCCCCCGCCCGGGTCCGCGGACCGGTGCCGAGATCACCCGCCGGGTCGAACGCGTCGTCGAGGAGGCCGCCGATGCCGAAGTCCGCGGTGATCACCCGGCCGTCGAGGGACGGGGGCACCAGCATCCAGCGGTCGCCGACGAGTTCCCGGCCGATCTGGCCCTCGCGTTCGCCGAAGGTCGCGGTCCAGAACGCCGCGTCCGCTCGCGCGTACCGGTTGCCGTCCACGAACAGCCACTCCATCCGATGGCTGCCGTGCGTGACGGTGCCGTGGACGTCCTCACCGGACACCCGCAGGTCCGTCGTCCGGGGCAGCCGCAGGCCGCCCTCCTCGCTGAACCCCTCGCTGGTGAACCGGAACGACGGGGCCGCGCGCAGGGCCGCTTTGGCACGCTTCAGGATCGTCGCCGCGCCGAGCTTCTCGATGCCGTTGGGGGCGGCACTCACCAGGGCGGAGGCGGCGGGATCGACGGGAACCGCCGGCGGGGCGGATCCGGCCGGCGGAGGAGAGCCGGACGAATCCGGTTCCCGGCAGGCGCCGGCCAGCAGCAGGGTCGCCAGGAGAAGAACGCCGCCTCTGAACCGCATGTACGTCCCGTCAGTCGTTCGGGTCATCGAGTGTCGCCCACGTCGGGACGCTGGTGGCCGCAGTCCAACGTGGTGCCTGACCGGTCGGTCACCGTGGTGTTCCGGCAGTCACCCTGGTCGATCGAGACGGTCAGGTTCTCGACGCCGGCCGCGCGGTCCTTCTCGTCAGCCCAGTAGACGACGGTGAACGGTGACTCCTCACCCCGGTAATCGGAGAGGATTCGGACGCTCTCGCCCGGGTTCAGCCAGAAGTCCTCGCCCAGCGGTTCCAGCCAGAGCACCAGCCGGCCCGCGGACCGGTTCTCGACATCCATGACGGCCATCCGCGCATCCTAGAGGCCGTCACCGGGCCCGCACGACGAGCGCGCGGTCCAGCGGTGACGGATCGCTCACGCCCGGCGGTCGCGGCACGGCCCGGACGGACCGGTCGCCTCGCGGGGTAGGCACGGGACGGGTCGGCTTCGGTGGGAGGTGTAGGCGTACCGGCGGATGGTTTTTGTGGTCCTTCCCGCAGGTGGGTTCAGCTTAGGTTACTGGCGGGTAATATGGGTTGCATGATCAACGGAGTTACCGCCTCGCTCACCGAAGCGCTGGACGGGCGCTGGGGGCACATCCGGCGGAGCATGCGGGAGCGGCTCGGCGCCGAGTTCGTCAGTGTGCCCGGGGAGACCGGTGAGCAGGCCCGGGAGCGGATCACCCGGCTGGTCCGGGAGCTGCCGACCGACATCGGGGTGGCCTCCGCGTTCCCGGTCGCCTACGGCGGTTCCGCTGATCCGGGCGGTTCGACGGTGGCCGCGGAGATGCTCGGGCAGGTCGATCTGTCACTGATGGTGAAGGCCGGGGTCCAGTGGGGACTGTTCGGTGGCGCCGTCGTGTCACTGGGCACCGACCGGCATCACGAGCTCTACCTGCGCGACATCATCTCCGCCGATCTCATGGGCTGTTTCGCGATGACCGAGACCGGTCACGGCTCGGATGTGCAGCAGCTGCGCACGACCTGTGTCTACGATCCGGCCACCGAGACGTTCGACCTGCACACCCCGCATGAGGCGGCGCGCAAGGACTACATCGGCAACGCCGCGAAGGACGGCCGGATGGCTGTCGTGTTCGCGCAACTGATCACCGGCGGGAAACGCTACGGCGTGCACGCCTGGCTGGTGCCGATCCGTGACGAGAACGGCGAGCCGATGCCGGGTGTCACCATCGGTGACGCCGGGGCGAAAGCGGGGCTGCTCGGTGTCGACAACGGGCGGATCTCGTTCGATCACGTGACCGTGCCGCGGGAGATGCTGCTCGACCGGTACGGGCAGGTCGCCCCGGACGGCACGTACAGCAGCACGATCGAGAACGACACCCGCCGCTTCTTCACCATGCTGGGCACCCTGGTCCGGGGCCGGGTCACCGTCGGCGCGGCGGCGGCAGCGGCCACCCGCAGCGCGCTCACCATCGCGGTGCGTTACGGCGACACGCGACGGCAGTTCACCAGGCCCGGTGACGACCGTGAGGTGGTCCTCAACGACTACCTGGCCCATCAGCGCAAACTGCTTCCGGCGCTGGCCCGGTCATATGCCTACGCCTTCGCTCAGGAGGAGCTCGCCGTCACCATGGGTGAGGTGCAGACGAGCACCGACCCGGTCGACGAGCACCGTCAGCGGGAGCTGGAGTCGCGGGCCGCCGGGCTGAAGGCGGTGCAGACCTGGCACGCCACCGCCACCATCCAGATGTGCCGGGAGGCGTGCGGCGGGGCGGGGTATCTCGCCGAGAACCGGCTGCCGGGGCTCAAGGCCGACACCGACGTGTTCACCACGTTCGAGGGTGACAACACGGTTCTGCTGCAGCTGGTCGCGAAGGGGCTGCTGACCGGCTACCGGGACGCGTTCGGGTCGCTGGACGGCTGGGGCCGGGCCACGTTCGTCGCCGAGCAGGTGCGGGAGATGATGCTGGAGCGCACCGCCGCCCGGTCGCTGATCCAGCGGCTGGTCAGTGCGGCTCCGGGCCGGGACGAGGAGGTCGCGGTCACCGACCGGGGCTGGCATCTGGCGGTCTTCGAGGACCGGGAGAGGCACCTGCTGGACGGGGCGATCCGCCGGCTCCGCAAGGGCGCGGCGGTCAAGAAGGACGACCCGTTCTCGATCTTCAACGACGTGCAGGATCACGTGCTGTCGACGGCGCTCGCCCACATCGACCGGGTCACTCTGGAGGCGTTCGTCGCGGGGATCGACCGGACCACCGACCCGGAGGCGCGCGCGCTGCTGGCGAAGGTGTGTGATCTGTACGCGCTGAGCACGATCGAGGCGGACAAGGCCTGGTTCCTGGAGCACGGCCGGCTGACCCCGGCCCGGTCCAAGGCGATCACCGCGGTGGTCAACGATCTGCTGCGTGAGCTGCGGCCGCACATGCGGACGCTTGTCGACGCGTTCGCGGTGCCGGAGGAGTGGCTGAACGCGGCGATCCTGCGGGAGGAGCCGGCCCGGCAGGAGGCGATGGCCAAGGAGGACGACGCGGTCCGGGCCGGATGAGCACCGGTGCCCGCCCTCGCGGGCACCGGGCGATCACTCAACGTCAGCTGTCGTAGCCGGGGACGGCGAGCGGGTGCCGCTCCTCGTCCCGTGCGGCGATGCCGGCCATCGACCGCATGTACTGACCGCGGGTGATGTCTCCGTCCATCAGCTGAGCACAGAGCACACCTTCGAGGCTCTCCGGCGCGTACAGGACCTCCGGCACGGCCGGCTCCTCCACCTCAGCGGACACGTCCGCCCGCACCCCGCGCACCGCGAGCACGCAGGCGGCGGCGAGAACCAGGATGAGAAGGGACAGGATCAGCATTGCCACCGCCTTGTCGGGTCGACCACGAGACTTTTCCGCCCCGCCTGACAGAGAGAACGGATGACGGGGCGCGTCGGTTCGACGATTTCTGTTACTGACCGCTACGAAATTTTGGGCGCGGCGCTGAGACACGACACGAACGACGTACGACATATGCCCGGATTTTACGAATTCCGGCTATCTTGCCTCCGTGACCGGAAAGCGTGTTGTATCCCGTCTGCCGGATTATCAAGGTTTCAGCCGCCTGGCCGGTGATCCCGAACCTGCCCCCGAGGGGGAGTACCAGATCCGGTTGAAGCCGTTGTCCCGGAGACGCCCGATCCGGTCGACTCTGATAGCGGCATTCGCCTTCATGTTCGAGAGCGTCTTCTTCGGATGGCTGCTCACCAAAGTGGACCTGTCCGGCCACCGGATGGCCCCGGTGGCCGTCGTCATGATCGCCGCGACCGTGCTGATCGAACTGTTCCGGCTGGTCAACGTGGTGACGCTGTGCCTGGCCACCCTGCGCGCCCGGGACCCGGTGCCGGTGCCACCGGACGGCCGGCTGCGGGTCGCGTTCCTCACCACCATCGTGCCCGGCAAGGAACCGATCGAGATGGTGGAGCGGACCCTGCGGGCGGCCGGCCGGATCCGGCATCCCGGCCGGTTCCACGTGTGGCTGCTCGACGAGGGCGACGATCCCGAGGTCAAGGCGATGTGCCGGCGGGTGGGCGCGCACCACTTCAGCCGTCGCGGGGTGCCGGACTGGAACATGATGGCCGGCCCGTACAAGGCCAAGACCAAGCACGGCAACTACAACTCCTGGATGGACCGGCACGGCGACGACTACGACGTCTTCGTCTCGGTCGACCCCGATCATGTGCCGCTGGAGAACTTCTGCGAACGGCTCCTCGGATACTTCCGCGACCCGGACGTGGCGTTCGTGATCGGCCCGCAGATCTACGGCAACTACGACAACGTCATCACCAAGTGGGCCGAGTCGCAGCAGTACCTGTTCCACTCGCTGCTCCAGCGGGCCGGCAACAAGCTGGGCATCCCGATGCTGGTCGGCACCAACAACGCGGTCCGGATCAGCGCGCTGAAGTCGATCGGTGGTCTGCAGGACTCGATCACCGAGGACATGGCCACCAGCCTGGCCCAGCACAGCGCCCGCAACCCGCTGACCCGCCGGCGCTGGAAGTCGGTCTACACCCCGGACGTGCTGGCCGTCGGTGAGGGCCCGTCCACCTGGACCGACTACTTCAGTCAGCAGCACCGCTGGTCCCGGGGCACCGACGAGGTGTTCGTCGCCGGGTTCCTGCGGATGGTGCCGAGGCTGGGCGTCCGGCGGACCCTGCACTACCTGCTGCTGATGGCGTACTACCCGCTGACCGCGGTGGCCTGGCTGCTCGGCGCGGCGACCGCGGCCCTGCACGTGGCGCTCGGCGTCAAGGGGATCGAGGTGCCGCAGCAGGTCTGGCTGATGCTGTACGTGGACGCCGCCCTGTTCCAGGTCGGCCTCTACCTGTGGAACCGCACCCACAACGTGAGCCCGCACGAGGACGCCGGATCGTCCGGGCTGACCGGGATGCTGCTGTCCACGTTGTGCGCGCCGATCTACGTCACCTCGTTCCTGCAGGCGGTATTGCGCCGTACGGCCGGGTTCGTGGTCACCCCGAAGGGTGATTCGGCCAGCCCGGACGGCCTGCTCACCTTCCGTACCCATCTGAAATGGGCGCTGTTCTACGCCGTCCTGCTGGTGGTCGCCGCACTGACCGGCAACGCGCACGGCTTCATGTGGCTGTGGCCGTCGCTCAACCTGGCCCTCTGCCTCACTCCCCCGGCGATCTGGGCGCTCCAGACGCTACGCCGGGGCACTCCCCCGCAAGCAGTCCCCGAAGAGAAGGAACCACTGATGATCGAGTTGGCCCGATGAGCCCGCGCAGGCGGCCGTCGCTGGCCCGGCGGGTGCTCACCATGCTGGTGACGGTGCCCTTGATGGCCGCTGTCGTGATCGTCAACAAACCGCTGGTGGGTTTCGCCGCCGATCGCTATCACGAATTCACGATCAACAGAGAGGAGTACAAGCAGCGGTACGGGCACTGGTCGATGCTGCGGGTGCCCAGCGCGTTCAAGGTCAACGCCATCCACGCCGCGATGTTGCGGACCGGCAAGGTGCTGATCATCGCGGGTTCCGGCAACAACCGGGAGAACTTCGAGGCCGGCACGTTCCGTAGCATCCTGTGGGATCCGCGCACCGACACGTTCAAGGACGTGCACACCCCGACCGACCTGTTCTGCGCCGGGCACACCTTCCTGCCCAACGGCAATCTGCTGGTGGCCGGCGGGACCAAGTCGTACGAGGTGCTGGAGGCGGACATCAAGTTCGCCGCCGGGGTCATGAAGATCAAGAACGAGTCCCCGGACGGCGGGCCGCGCGCCTTCCCGAAGGGCACCCGGTTCCAGGGCGGCAACGGCCGGGTGTACGTCACCCGCGCCGACGTGTCGGTGCCGGCCGCCCGCAAGGTGACCCACGGCGCGCACACCATGGTGCACGCCGGTGAGGTCGAGGTGTGGGTGGACGCCGCCGAGGCCGGGGACACGCCGGTGGTGGACAAGCCCGGCCAGTACTCGATCGACGGCCTGACCGGCGCCGACGCCCGCAACCTCTACGGCATCGCCGAGAAGATCACCCGGGAGAAGCAGGAGTACGGCGGGGACCGGACGTCGTACGAGTTCGATCCGGTGGCCGAGCGGTACGTCCGTACCGGCGACATGGTCGAGCACCGCTGGTATCCGACGCTGTCCCCGATGCCGAACGGCGACATCCTGGCCGTGTCCGGGCTCGACGAGTTCGGCCGGATGCTGCCCGGCGACAACGAGCGCTACCGGGTCAAGGACCGTGAGTGGGTGGACGCGCCCGGCCTCGACCGGGTCTTCCCCACCTATCCGGCACTGTTCCTCACCGAGGACGACAGGCTCTTCTTCTCCGGCTCGAACGCCGGCTACGGCTCGGACACCGAGGGCCGCACCCCCGGCCTGTGGGACGTCGAGAAGAACCGGTTCCGCACCGTACCCGGGCTCAAGGACGCGAACATGACCGAGACCAGCGCCTCGGTGATGCTGCCACCGGCCCAGGACCAGAAGGTGATGATCCTCGGTGGGGGCGCGGTCGGGGACTCGCCGGTCTCCACCGCCCGGACCGCGATCGCCGACCTGAACGCCGGACAGCCGCGGTACCGGCCCGGACCCGATCTGCCGGCCCCGACCCGGTACCTGAACACCGTGGTCCTGCCAGACGACACCGTGTTCACCAGCGGGGGCTCGTCCGGGTACCGGGGTGGGCCGTACCAGGGGAGGAACCGCAGTGACCTGCTCACCGCGCACATCTTCGACCCCGAACGCGAGCAGTTCCGCACCGCCGCGGCACCGTCGGTGGGGCGCAACTACCACTCCGAGGCGCTGCTGCTGCCGGACGGCCGGGTGGTCACCATGGGCAGCGACCCGATCTACGACGTGACCGGGAAGAACCCCGGCAAGTTCGAGCAGCGGATCGAGATCTACAGCCCGCCGTACCTGTTCCAGGGCCGGCGTCCGGCCCTCGGCGGCGGGCCGCGCACCGTGGAACGCGGGCGCAGCGCCCAGTACGCGACCGGCGACGCCGCCCGGATCAGCGCGGCCCGCCTGGTCCGGCCCAGTGCGGTCACCCACGGCACCGACGTCGACCAGCGGTCGATCGAGCTGGACGTACGCCGGGCGCCGGGCGGGGTGACGGTGACCGTCCCGGAGAAGGCCGGGCTGGTCCCCTCCGGGTGGTACATGCTCTTCCTGGTCGACGAGAAGGGCGCGCCCTCCCGGGCGCGCTGGGTCCGCGTCAAATAGGTCAGTTGGTGGCGAGCCCGAGCGCGTACTCGGGCCACCACTGACCGGCGGGCGGCGCGTCCGGCAGGCAGGCCCCGTCGGACTCGCCCGGCCGCTTGATCCACAGGTAGGCGTCGACCCTCGGCGTCTTGGTATCGGTGGTCGGCGCCGGGCCCAGCGCCCGGCCCGGCGGATTGCACCAGTGACCTTCCGAGTCCTGCGCGTCGACCGGCGCCGGCCCGTTGCCGTTGCGGCTGGTGTCGATCACGAAGGGCAGTCCGCCGAGACGGTCGGAGATGGCCGTACCGTAGGCGATGTTGGCTTCGGTGGTCTCGAAGTTGGCCACGTTGAGACTGAACCCGTCGGCCTGGCGCACCCCGGCCCGCTCCAGGGTGGCGGTCACCCGGTCCACGTCCTTGATCCAGCCGGGGTTGCCCGCGTCCAGGTAGACCTTCGCCCGCGGCTCCCGCTTGAACGCCGCGATCGCCTCGCCGAGCAGCGTGTACCGCTCCTCGGCGACCGGGCCGGACACGCACCCGTCGATCAGATGCGGCACCGCGTCCGGTTCCAGGATCACCACCACATCATTGCCGCGTACGGCCGTGGCCAGCTCGCCGATCCAGGCGCGATAGGCGGCCGCGTCCGGTGCGCCACCGCCGGAATGCCCACCGCAGTCGCGTTGCGGCACCCAGTAGGGCACCAGCACCGCGGTCCGGCCGTGTGCGGCAGCCGTGCTCACCAGCCGCCGGGCCCGGTCCTGATAACCGGGGTCGGCGTTGGCGAACCAGACCGCCACCGGTGACTCGGCGATCCGGCGCAGCGCCGCCGCGTCGGTGCTGCGGCCCTCCGCCTCCCAGACCGCCACCTGCTGGACGGCCGGGGCGTCGGGTTCCACAAAAAAGCCGGCGGCATCCGGCGGCGGCGCGGGAGTCACCACCGGTGCCGGTGGCTTCTTGTCCGAGGTGCAGCCGCCGAGAACGGCCATCGCTGCCAGAAAACAGAGCGCAGGTAACCTTCTCATCCGGGCAAACGGTACCCGGCCCGGCATACTTGATCTTTTATCAGCACACCGCGCGTTCGGGCGCTATCACCCCTATGGGTGACGGCGCAGCACGTCCAGCACGAACCACTCGTCGTCGTGGTGCACCACCGGCTCCAGCCCCGGGGTGGCGGCCAGCGCGGCGTGCGCGTTGAAACCGTCGTAGGTGCCGCCGTTCTCCCGGTCCCGGAAGTGCACCGCGACCAGGTCGCCACCCGGCTCCAGGCACCGGGTCAGCCCGGTCAGGGTGGCCGCCAGATCGTCGGCGGACAGGTAGTAGAGCAGGTCGCCGACCACGATCAGGTCGAACTCACCGCCGGGCAGGCCGGCCGGCAGCTCGGCCCGCTCGACGGTGACGTTCGGCAGATCCGCGGTGTTCTCCCGGGCCAGCTGGACCGCCTCCTCGACACTGTCGGTGGCCAGCACCTCGTCGCAGCGCGCGGCAAGCATCCGGCTCAGCGTGCCGATCGAGGCACCCGGCTCGTAGCAGCGCCGGTAACGCTCCCGCGGCAGGCTGGCCATGGTGACCGCGAACTTGCGCAGGTCGTGCCACTTGACACCGATGTCCCACGGGTCGTCCTTCGCCAGGTAGAGCCCGGTGAAGTGGTCCAGGGAGACACTGGTCTCCGGGGGTACGGCGTCGCCTGCTGCTCGTGTCACCCGCCGATTGTCCCGGTGGCCCGGGCCGCGGTCACGGTCAGGGTGCCGACTCCCTCGTCGGCGATCACGTCCAGCCCACCGGTGCCGTCGGTGGCGGTCAGCACCTTGCCCCGATCCACCCCCTGGGTACGGTCGCCGTAGAGCACCACCGCGCCGGCCCCGTTGCGCAGCGTGGCCCGCACCGGGATCTGATCGGCCGTGCTGATCCGCCAGTCGTTGACCCCGCCGGACATCTGCACCGGCACGACGGCGTTCTGCTCGGGCAGCGCGATGTCGATCGCCGCCGCCCCGCCGAGCAGGTCGATCCGGTCGATCCGGCCGCCGGTCAGATCGAACGAGCCGGTGCGCACCCCACCGCGCATCAGCACCGACCAGGCCACCTCGGGGCTGAGCTTGACGTCCACCCGGGCCGGGCCGGTCTCGCTGATCTTGTCGACGAAGAGGCGTACGCCGCTGTCACCGAACTCGGCCCGCGGCCGGACCGCGCCGCCGTCCGGGGCGGTGGCGGTGAACCAGGCCTCGCCGGTGTCGCCGATCGTCACGGTCAGGTCGGTGGTGCCGTCGACCAGCTCGAAGGTGGCCGCCGCCGGGGCCGCCGGGGCGGGCGGTGTGGTCTCGATCTCCACCGGCGAGTTCCCCTGGTCCGGGCCATTCTCCGGGTCCGGCGCCACGAACGTGGGTGCGCCCGGGTCCGGCGCGGCCGACGGCGTGGACGGCGACCCCTTCGCCATCCAGGCGGCCAGGCCGACCGCCACCAGCCCGGCGGCCACCGCGGCGACGGTCCGGCCGAGCGGGCGGCGCGGTTTGACCGGCGGGCGGCCGAGCATGTGCAACTCGATGGTCGGGCGCCCGGTGCTCAGCTCGACGGTGGGCCGGCTGTCCACCTTGGGCTGCCAGGCCGGATCGGTCCGGGTCGCCTCCGCACCCTCCAGTTCGTAGTGGTCGGCGGGCGGCCCCACCCGGTGGGGCGCATCCGGCCAGAATCCCGAGATATCAGGCATTTCTGGCTTATCTGGTACGTCAGTACCGGTGCGACCGGCGTCCGGTACGGCTGGACTGTCCACGCTGCTCTCCTCCAGGGCTCCCGGGAGGTACGGACGCGAACGCCGGGCGGTTCATTTGGTAGCGCTCCCACGCCAATTGGTACAGCGTTTCCACTTGCCCCGGAGACCGCTGGTCGGGTAGATCCTTATCGAACAATTAAGTACCTATGTGAACGTTCCCCAGGAAGCGAATTACATGCCGGAAGACAACACCCGTAACAGCTTGCGGGTAGGCGGCTGGATTCCGCCGTATTCGGCCGGTGGCGACACCACCGCACCGATCCGGCCGACCGCACAACCCGCTCTCAGCGGGCGCCCCACACCACGTGACCATTTCGCCCGCGTCCGCGAGTCCGGGACGATGCGTCCCCGCCTCGTCCTCGTCGCGGCCCTCTGCCTCGCCTGTGCGGCGACCGCCGCGGTAGCGGTCGTCATCGACGCCGCACGCAAGCCCGCCCCCGTCGCCGCGGAGTTCACGTTCCCCCAGGACGTGCCCCCGCCCCCGCTGGAGCTGACCCCCGCCGCCGGCCAGACCCCCACTGACGTGCCGGTCAGCGTGGAACCGTCACCCTCCGCGACCTCACTCTCCGCTACCTCGACGCCTGGCATCAGCCAGTCGCCGAAGGCCGCCCCCAGCCCCTCCACATCGAAGAAGACCTCCGCCCCGGCGAAGCCCGAACCCACCGGGACCACAGCGCCGGCCGCCCCGCCGGTGTCCCTGACGGTCGGCACCACGGTCGGCCTGGAATCCGTCGACCAACCGGGCGAAAGAGTGCGGCACTACGACTACCGTGGCCGCCTGGACCGGATAGGATCGACGAGCAGCGATACCGCCAGAGCTGACTCGAACTTCCGGGTTCGATCCGGCCTCACCCGGGAAGGCTGCGTGTCCTTCGAATCTGTAAACTTTCCCGGGTATTATCTGCGACACCGCAACTTCGAAATTCGTCTCGACCGTATCGACCGCACCCGTCTATTCCGAGAGGACGCCACATTCTGCACGGTGACTATTCGTGAGGGCGCCGCCTTGGCGTTACGTTCCGCGAATTTCCCGAACAGCCACGTGGTCGCCGACGGTAACCGCCTAAAGATCAACGAGACGTCCGCGGCGAACGCCTTGGCCGTCAAGCCGCGCCCCGCACTCTGATCGACCCGGCTGGCCCATCCAGCCGGGTCGATCAGGCCACCCCCAGCGAACGGTGGGCCGACGCACATCCGCCCGGCCCACCACTCGCCCACCCGCGCTCACCCCACCCCACCCACGCTCACTCCGTCCCACCCACCACTCACCCACCCACCCGGCACTCGCACCACCTCGCACTCGCACCACCCGGCACTCGCACCACCCGGCACTCGCACCACCCGGCACTCGCACTACTCGTTTACCCCTTTTGCCCCGCCGCACCGCCCATGCATGAGCCAGCGGCCTCACGGCACACCTCCGGACTTCAGGCACTCGCTCGACCTTTTACCCCGGCACGCCGGAAACGCCCGAGCCGTCACGACACACCGGAAAAACCCAGGGCGCCGGCACACCTGACACGCCCAAGCCGTCGCAGCACACCGGAAACACCCACGGCCCAGGCACACCCGAGCTGTCACGGTGCACCGGACACGCCCGAGGCAGCGGCTTCACGACACGCTCCGGCCCGACCTCGATCGACCGATCCGGTCTACAGCGTCAGGTCGCCCCGGCGCTTGACCGGATGTCGAGCTTCCCCTCTGGCCTACGACCTGCTCGCGGCTTCCTTTCCCGCGCGAGCAATCACTTTCTGGCCGCCTCTGGCCGATTCACCACCGCCTTGAGCCCTCTTCTCATCGATCGACGACCACTCGCGCCCGATTTGCCCGATAGGAACCTCTCCCGTAGCCGATCTTGGAGGCTTTACCACCGGAAAAGAGTTTTGTTCTCGGCTGCCTGATCACTTGCGGTCAATCCCTCGCGCGGGCGACTCGCTCAGCAGAGATCACGGCCGTTTCATGATCGATAGTGGCGGTGAGTGACGGTGCCTGCGTTGGCGTGTCGGATATGGACGAAGCTCCGTTGAGTCCAGGTCTTCTCAAGGATCTGGTTCAAACGGAGCTTCGTCGTGCCGCAGTCTGCCATCCTCATCACCGATCCGTCTTTCGTGCCGCCGTCCGGGGACGTCTCGTTCACGCCTTCGTGTCATGGTCTGCTCGACCTGTTGCTCGCCGTCGGCGACAGCCGCTCCGATCAGGGCCGTGATCATCCGGTCGCGGTCGTGCTCGCGCTGGTCGCGGCGGCCACCGTCGCCGGGCTCAAGGGCTACACCGCGATCAGCGGCTGGGTCGCCGACGTGCCCACCGACATCCTCGACAGCCTGTACCTGCGGGCCGAGGCCCGGCCGGCCGGACGACCGTCACGTTCCACGCTGTGGCGGGTCTGCACCGACACCGACGGCGACGTCCTGGACGCGGTGATCACCGCGTGGACCACCACCCAGCACGCCGCCAGCGGCGGTCAGGAGGCTCCCACCGGCAGCGATACACCGTCACAGATCCGCCTGGACGGCAAGACCATCCGCGGCTCCGCCGCTCCCGGCGGCGAACAACTGCACCTGCTGTCCGCCCTGACCGGCGCACCCGGACCGGACCCGGCCGCCGTCATCATCGCCCAGACCCCGACCGATGGCGCCAAGACCCGCGAACCCGAAGCCGCCCGCGCCCTCCTGGAAACCCTCGATCTGCGCGACGTGACCGTCACCGCCGACGCCCTGCACACCGTCAAAGCCACCGCCGAGCTCATCCACCAGCAAGGGGGCCACTTCGTGTTCCCGGTCAAGCAGAACCGGGCCGCCCTGTTCGACGCCCTCGACACCCTGCCCTGGGCCACCACGCCGATCGGTCACGAGAACACCGAGACCGGGCACGGACGCACCACCCGCCGCACCATCCGGATCCTGCCCACACCCTCCGGCCTGCCGTTCCCGCACGTCAACCAGGTCTGGCTGATCGAACGCTACGTCACCGCAAGTGACGGTAAACAGTCCGCGGTCGCGCAACTCGGGATCACCAGCCACCCCGCCGAAACCGCCGGACCAGCCGAGATCGCCGCATTCAACCGTGGCCAGTGGGCCATCGAAACCCTGCACTTCATCAGAGACACCTGCTACCGCGAGGACCACTCCCGCGTCCGAACCCGCTCCGGACCACGCGTCCTGGCCTCACTGCGCAACCTCGCCATCAACGCCCTACGCCTGGCCGGCCGCACCGACATCACCGAAGCAACCCGCTGGGCCAACCGCGAAATGACAAGGCCATTCACCATCCTCGGCCTCACCGGATGATGTTGAAACGACCGTG
>NZ_JBNZCE010000036.1:0-78533 GCF_050589265.1 Actinoplanes sp. G11-F43 | reverse complement strand
AGACCTGGTCTCAACGGAGCTTCGTCCATATCCGACACGCCAGCGCGGGCACCGTCACTCCCCGCCACTATCGATCATGAAACGGCCGTGGCCCCCACCCTGGCCGATCTTGTCGGATTTTCCACGGATAAGAGCCTTCTTTTCAACTGCTGGCCCGCTCGCAGTCAATTCCCCGCCCGGATGTCCGCCTTCCGACCACACCCTGGCCAATCTTGGTGGATTTATCACCGTTTCCGGTGGTAAATCCATCAAGATCTCTGCTGAGCAGGCCGCCCGCACGAGGCATTGACCGCAAGCGATCAGAAAGCCAGAACAAGACTCCTGGGCCCGGCGGAGTATCACGGTCCACCGGTAGTGTTCCCGCGCCAGTGTCCACGGTTCTGACCAGCGCATACGAACCACGAATGTGCGCGCGGGCCGGGCCGAGCCGGGCGGGGCCGGGCCGAGCCGGGCCGAGCCGGGCGGGGCCGGGCCGAGCCGGGCCGAGCCGGGCGGGGCCGGGCCGAGCCGGGCCGAGCCGGGCCGGGCCGGGCCGGGCCGGGCCGAGCCGAGCCGGGCTGACGACAGACGACTGACGGCTCTTGATGGAGCCGGCGGGCCCACCCCCGGCCACATTCTGTCACTCGAATGCGGAATTGCCCGCACAGACTCCCACCAGGCAGAAGACTCAAGGGTCTTTCTCTGGGCTGCTGGCCCGCTCGCGGTCAATTCCCCGCACGAATGTCCGCCTTCCGGCCCCGCCCTGGCCGACCTTGGTGGATTTACCACCGGAAAAGGTGGCAAAACCACCAAGATCTCGGCTGAACAAGCCGCCCGCACGAGGCATTGACCGCAAGTGATCAGGCAACCGGGAACAAGGCCCTCAAGCGGTGGTAAATCCGCCAAGATCTCGGGTGGGCGGATCTCCGCGTGAGGGATTGACCGCGACCATGAGCCGGCTACCGGGAAAGGGCTCGATAACAGTGGGGAAATGACCACGATCCGCCGGAGGGAATCTCCCACGGGACAACGCTGAATGACGCTCGCGCGTGAGAGGACCGCAGATCATCGGCGAGCGTGCAACGGTTCACCCGCGCGGCTGACCGGCGAAGACGGCCGACGAAGACGGCCGGCGGCGGGGGAGATCGAGGCGGCGTTCGTGGACCGTTCGGGTCGATGCCGACGGGGATTGCGTCGCGTGTGGCGTGGGCCCGCGATCAGTTCCAGCGAGCTCGGCTGTCCGCGCCGGCCGGGCCGGGAAACGCGCTCACGAAGGGGTGCGCGCGATCAGGCCACGTATGGGACGAGGCGGACATCAGGCTCGCGTGCCCGCCCGCAGCGAACTGGTCCCGCCGGCGCACGTTCACCGGTGGAGGTCGTGGGGCGGCTAGCTGTTCGGCCTGGCCACCGCATTCGGCCCGGTGGTCGCCGGGCGGTCCGGGCAGACGCGGACGTCGCGGGGACGAGGCAGGAGGGTCCGGTTGGCGAGGGGCCGACGACCGTACCGACGCGGGTTTGGAAAAAGGGAACGGAAAAAGGTGAGGAAAACGGCTGCCGGTGGGGCGGGAAGGAAGGAAAGGGGGGTGCCATCCCAGGTGGCACCCCCCTTTTATTTCCCCCCAAAAAGGTCTTACTTGCCGCGCTTCTTGTTCAGGATGTCGAACGCCACGGCGGCGATCAGAACGAGGCCCTTGATGACCATCTGCCATTCGGGGCGGACGTTGGTGATCGACAGGCCCATGTTGAGGACGCCCATGATGAGCGCGCCGATGATGGCGCCGGTGATCTTGCCGACGCCGCCGTTGACGGCGGTGCCGCCGATGAAGGCCGCGGCGATGGCGTCCAGTTCGTAGTTCTGGCCGGCGGCGGCGACCGCGGAACCGGCGCGGGCGGTGGTGATGACCGCGGCGACGCCGGCGAGCAGGCCCATGTTGACGAACAGCAGGAAGTTGACCCGCTTGGTCTTCACGCCGGACAGCATGGCGGCGGGCAGGTTGCCGCCCATCGCGTAGATGTGCCGGCCGAAGATCGTGTTGTTCATGACGAACGAGTAGAGCAGGACCAGCACACCCACGATGATCAGCACGATCGGCATGCCGCCGGCGCTGTTGGCCAGCAGCCAGGTCAGGTAGCCGATGGCGGCGACGCCGACGACCATCTTGCCGATGAACGCGGCGAACGGCTCGGTGCGCAGGTCGTTGCGGACCAGTTCGCGGCGGGTGCGGATCTGGCTGACGATCAGGCCGAGGGCGGCGATCGCGCCGATCACGACGGTGACCACGTCGAGGTTGCCGGCGAAGCCGAGCCAGTTCGGCAGGGCGCCGTTGGCGAGGGCGTTGAACTCGCTGGGCAGACCGCCGACGGTGGTGCCGACGTAGTTGATCGCCAGACCGCGGAACAGCAGCATGCCGCCGAGGGTGACGATGAAGGCGGGGATGCCGACGTAGGCGACCCAGAAGCCCTGCCACGCGCCGACGATGCCGCCGAGGATGACCGACAGCACGACCGCGAGCGGCCAGGACACGTCCCACTGCATGATCATCAGGCCGGTGATGCCGCCGACGAAGGCGACCACCGAACCGACCGACAGGTCGATGTGACCGGCCACGATGATCATGACCATGCCGATGGTCAGGATGAACACGTACGCGTTCTGCTGGATCAGCGACACGACGTTGTTCGGCAGCAGCATCAGCCCGTTGGTGTCGAACTGGAACCACAGGGTGATCACGACGAGGGCCGCGATCATCGCGTACTGCTTCAGGTTGCCGCCGAGGTAGCCGGCGAGCGAGCCGCCCTCGGTCTTGGTCTTGGTGGCCGTGCTCACCGGGTTGCTCCGCTCTTCTCCATAGTCATGAAACGCATGAGGCTTTCCTGCGAGGCCTCGGCTCGGGGCAGCTGGCCGGTGATGCGCCCCTGGCTCATCGCGTAGATCCGGTCACAGATGCCGAGCAGCTCCGGCAGCTCGGACGAGATCACGATGACGGCCTTGCCGGAGTCGGCGAGCTTGTTGATGATCTCGTAGATCTCGTACTTGGCGCCGACGTCGATGCCGCGGGTGGGCTCGTCGAGGATCAGCACCTCGGGCTCGGCGAAGAGCCACTTGCTGAGGACGACCTTCTGCTGGTTGCCACCGGACAGCTTGCCGACCTGCACGTCGACGCTGGGCGTCTTGGTGCGCATGTCCTTGCGGTACTGCTCGGAGATGGTCACCTCCTTGGCGGAGTTCACCACCCCCAGCCGGGAGATCTTCGACAGGCGCGCCGCGGTGGTGTTGCGCTTGATGTCCTCGATCAGGTTCAGGCCGTAGTGCTTGCGGTCCTCGGTCGCGTACGCGATGCCGTTCTCGATGGCCGCCGACACGGTCTTGATGCTGACCGGCTTGCCGTGCAGGTACAGCTGGCCGGTGATCCCGGAGCCGTAGCTGTGGCCGAACACGCTCATCGCCAGCTCGGTGCGCCCGGCGCCCATCAGGCCGGCGATCCCGACGATCTCCCCGGCGCGCACGTCGAGCGCGGCGTTCTCCACCACGGTGCGGCTCGGGTCGTTCGGGTGGTGCACGGTCCAGTTCTCGATGCGCAGGATCTCCTCGCCAATGGTCGGCGTGTGATCCGGGTACCGGTTCTCCAGGTCGCGGCCGA
Source organism: Actinoplanes sp. G11-F43 (assembly GCF_050589265.1). Lineage (NCBI taxonomy): Bacteria > Bacillati > Actinomycetota > Actinomycetes > Micromonosporales > Micromonosporaceae > Actinoplanes > Actinoplanes sp. G11-F43. The sequence goes on along the minus strand of NZ_JBNZCE010000036.1, from coordinate 74,913 downwards.
CCATCGAGCGGATGATGCGGTCCTCGCTGACCGGCTCGGCACCGTGCATCTCGAGGGTCTCGATGCTCTGCCCGTCGCGGATGATCGTCGTGCTGTCGGCGATCGCGGCGATCTCGTTGAGCTTGTGCGAGATGATGATCGAGGTGATGCCCTCGGCCTTGAGCTGGCGCAGCAGGTCGAGCAGGTGGGCGCTGTCCTCGTCGTTCAGGGCCGCGGTGGGCTCGTCGAGGATGAGCAGCTTGACCTTCTTGGAGAGCGCCTTGGCGATCTCGACGAGCTGCTGCTTGCCGACACCGATGTCCATGATCTTGGTGTCCGGCTGCTCGTTCAGGCCGATCCGGGCCAGCAGGTCGGCAGCCTGCCGGTTCGTCTGCGCCCAGCTGATCACGCCGCCCTTGGCCCGCTCGTTGCCGAGGAAGATGTTCTCGGCGATCGACAGGTACGGGCTGAGCGCGAGCTCCTGGTGGATGATGACGATGCCGCGCTCCTCGGAGTCACGGGTCGTCTTGAACCTGCAGGTCTCGCCCTCGAAGACGATGTCACCCTCGTAGGAGCCGTGCGGGTACACACCGCTGAGCACCTTCATCAGGGTGGACTTGCCCGCGCCGTTCTCGCCACAAATGGCGTGGACCTCCCCGCGGGCCACGCTCAGCGTGACATCCGAGAGCGCCTTGACGCCCGGGAAGGTCTTGGTGATCCCCCGCATCTCCAGGATCGGGGTCGTGTCGTTGGCCATCGCCCACTCGCTTGCTCTTGAAGGTCCGACCGGGACCGGCCGGGCCCTCAAGGCTGAGGACCCGGCCGGGGCGCTACTTACAGGCCGAGCTTGTCGGCGGTGTAGAAGCCGGAGTCGACCAGCTTGGTCTTGATGTCGTCCTTGACGACGACCACCGGCGGGAGCAGGTACGACGGGACGACCTTGTTGCCGTTGTTGTAGGTCTTGTCGTCGTTGGTCTCGACGGTGCCGCCCTTGACGATCGAGTCGACCATCTTGGCGACCTGGTCACCCAGGGTGCGGGTGTCCTTCCAGACCGTCATGGCCTGCTTGTCGGCCTGGATGTTCTTGACGTTGGCCAGGTCGGCGTCCTGACCGGTGATCAGCGGGTAGTCAGCGCCCGGCTTGTAGCCCTTGGACTCCAGCGACTGGGCGATACCCAGGGCGAGCGAGTCGTTCGGGGACAGGACGACGTTGACCTTCTTGCCACCGGTGTAGAACGAGTTGATCCGGTTGTCCATCTCCGCCTGGGCGGTCTCGGACTTCCAGCCGGTGATGGAGACGGTCTTCCAGTCCTCCTCGCCGGCGATCTTCTTGCCGGACGGGATGACCAGCTTGCCGCTCTCGACGTACGGCTTGAGGACGTCCCACGCGCCGTTGAAGAAGAACTTGGCGTTGTTGTCGTCCGAGGAACCGGCGAAGGGCTCCAGGTTGAACGGGCCCTTGCCGTCCTTCAGGCCGAGCTTGTCGACGATGAACTCGCCCTGCAGCTTGCCGACCAGGTAGTTGTCGAAGGTGGCGTAGTAGTCCACGTTCGGGGTGGCGTTGATCAGCCGGTCGTACGCGATGACCTTGATCTTCGCGTTGGCGGCCTTCTCCAGCACCGGGCCGAGCGCGGTGCCGTCGATCGAGGCGACGACCAGAACCTTGGCGTTCTGGTTGATCATGTTCTCGATCTGGGTGATCTGCTGGTCGACCTTGTTGTCGGCGTACTGCAGCGACGTGGTGTAACCGGCGGTCTTGAGCAGACCGTCCAGGTGCGCACCGTCGTTGTTCCAGCGCTCGAGGCTCCGGGTCGGCATCGCGATACCGACCAGGTTGGAACCCGAGTCGCCGGAGCCGCTCTCCTCGGCGTCACGGGTGCTGCTGCAGGCGGAGGTCGCGGCCAGGGTGGCAGCCATGGCGACCGACGCGAGGACCCGGAAGTTCTTGGACACCTCGGCGTCTCCTTTCTATCGGGCCCGGGGGAAGTGGGCCACATCAAGCTTCGATTTGTTGCTGGGCACAACATACGAGGTTTACAACGAGGTTTCACCAGGGGGTCCGTAACGGCTGTGTAACACTCCCCGTGACCATCGAGGCCATCGGACGAGTACTTAGGGCCCAAAGTCCCCACAGCCCGTAACCGAACTCGCAGCATCGTATTTGTTGGTCACATCGACTAATCCCGCGAGGGGTCCACTTGCACAGACCGCTATCGTGGCGTCACGCACGAGGAGGAGGACGATGCAGACCGGAACGGTCAATCCGCGCGCCGCACACCTGTCACTGGCGCTGCGCCACGTCGCCGACTCCGCCGACGGCATCTCCCGCGCCGGCATCGCCGCCCGCACCGGGCTCAACCGGTCCACCGCCTCCAGCCTCATCGACGAGCTGATCAACGGGGGGCTGGTCAAGGAGACCGGCTCCTACAAAGGCGCGCCGAGAGCCGGCCGCCCCGGCACCGCCCTCGCGTTACGCGACGACGGCCCGGCCGGGCTCGGCATCGACGTCAACGTCGACTACACCGCCGTCTGCGTCGTCGACCTGACCGGCGCCCTGCGCTACAAACACGTCCTCGCCGAGGACCAGCGCGGCCTGTCCACCCGGGAGATCCTGGACCGCATCGCCCGGCTGGCCCGCGGCGCCCAGCAGGCCGCCGACGCCGACGGGCTCACCCTGTGCGGCAGCGCCGTCGCCGTGCCCGGCATCGTCGACCGCGCGCACACCAAGGTCACCCTCGCCCCCAACCTGGGCTGGCGCGACCTGGACGTCAACGAGGTGCTGCCGGCCGGGCTGCACGGCACCCCGGCGCTGCTGGACAACGAGGCCAACTACGCGGCGCTGTCGGAGTCGGCGCTGCTGCGCCGCCGGGCCAGTTACCTGTTCGTCAGCGGCCAGATCGGCGTCGGCTCCGGCATCGTGCTCGACGGCGCCCTCTACCGCGGCGCGCACGGCTGGTCCGGCGAGATCGGCCACCTCCCGGTCGACCGCGACGGCCCGCCCTGCTCGTGCGGACGGCGCGGCTGCCTGGAACGCTACGCCGGCCAGGAGGCGATCCTGCGCGCCGCCGGCATGACCGAGAACGCCGGTACCACCTTCGGCGTGCGCCCCACCGTGGCGATGCTGGCCGACCGCGCCCGCGACGGCTGCCCCGCCACCCTGCAGGCACTCACCCGGGCCGGGCAGATCCTCGGCTACACCCTGGCCGCCTGCCTCAACCTGCTCGACCTGACCCACGTGGTGCTCGGCGGCATCTACCGCGAACTGGCCCCGTGGATGGCCCCGCCGATCGAACGCGAACTGGCCACCCAGTTCCTCGGCGCGGCCTGGTCCCGCCCGACGGTCCAGGTCTCCACCTACGGCCCGGAGGCCCCGGCGATGGGCGCTGCCAGGTCGGTGATCCACGACGTCCTGACGAACCCGTCACGGTGGCTGAACCTTCATCCGGTACGCCCGTCGGCCCCACCGAGATCGGGTCGCTAGCGGGAGTCCGCGCGAGGCCCGGCGACACACCGGACCGCCCGGCGACCGCCGGGCCGATGCGATGGTCCAGGACTGTCCGGCCCGGAATCGATCAGCCTGCTCCGGCTGTCAGCGCTTCCACACCTCCAGATCGGAGAACACCACCCGGGAGTCGTTGTCACGGCCACGGAAACCCAGCACCAGGCGTCCCGCGGTCAGCCGGGAGTCGAGGGTGCCGGCCAGGATCTGGACGTCGTCGAGGAAAACCGTGGCCCGGGCGCCGGCCACGTCGATGCGCCACTGATGGGCCACCGAACCGTCGTAGGGCCGGTACCAGCGGTCCAGCCGGGTACCGGCCGCGTCGTTCACACCGGCGAACAGCGAATGACCCTCCGGGCAGATCGCCAGCATCGCCTGCGTGGTGTCGTCGACGTGCCGGAACCGGACCATCGCGCAGTCGTCCCGGACGGCGGCCATCGACTTCACGGTGAACGTGATCGAATGATCTCCGTCGATCACCGTGTCCGGGCCCTCGCAGTGGACCAGGTCGCCGGCCGCCTCGACGACCAGACCCTCGTCGAACGCGCAGCCGCCGCCCGCCGACCACTGCCCGGGAGCCGCCAGGGAGTCCGCGAGCACCAGCACCGGAGACGCGGCGGAGGCGGGGGTGCCGTCGCCGTCCCGGCCGCCCACCCACAGCAGGCCGGTGACGATCACACCCGCGGCCAGCACCGCGGCCGCGACCAACCGGAACTCCGAGACACGCCGGCGAGCCGGCGCCCTCCGGGAACGCCGGGCGGGCACCGGAACCGGCATGGCCGGATAGTCGATGAGCGGAGCCGGAGCCGGCGGATAGGAGACGGGCGGGACCGGCGGGGAGGACGGCGGGATCCGCAAGGGCGACACGGGCGGCGGGGAGGCACGCGGCCCCGGCCCGGGGGACACCGGCGCCGATCGCACCGGCGGCGCGGAGACCGGCGGAGGAGGCGGAGAGACCGGCCGCGGGGACTGCGCCACCGGAAGGGCCGGCGGGACCGGGGAGTCCGACGCGACGAGCATCGCCAGAAGGTCGGTGGCGGTCGGCCGTTCCTCCGGATCCTTCGACAGCGCCCGCGCCACCGTCGTCCGCAGCGTGCCGGACAAGCCGTCGAGGTCCGGTTCCCGGGTGAGGATCCGCATCGCGGTGGCGGTCGGCGAGTCCCCGGCGAACGGGTTACGCCCGGCGGCCGCGTACGCGACGACCGCACCCCAGGCGAACACGTCGACGGCCGGCCCGATCCTTTCGACCGGGCCGTCGAGGCGTTCCGGCGCCATGTAGGAGACGGTGCCGACCACCTCGCCGGTACGGGTGTGCGCGCTGGTGACCTCCAGCGCCTGAGCGATCCCGAAGTCGATCACTTTGGGCGCACCGAGGGCGAACAGCACATTCGTCGGTTTCAGATCACGGTGCACGACACGGGCGCCGTGGATGGCCGCGAGCGCGGTGGCCACCCCGACGGCGACGCCGTGCAGAGAGCCCCCGGACAACGGCCCCTGGTCGGCCACCACCTCGGCCAGATTGGGGCCGTCCACATACTCCACCACCAGGTACGGCGTCTCATGCTCGGGATCGGCGTCGAGCACGGCGGCGGTACAGAAGGGCGGCACCTGCCGGGCCCGGTTGACCTCACTGCGGAACCGGCCACGGAACTCGGCGACCGCCGCGTACTCCGGGCGGATCACCTTGATCGCCACCAGCCGGCCGTCCGCGTCCCGGGCCTGATAGACCGCCCCCATACCGCCCTCGCCGAGCAGCGCGAGCACCGTGTATCCACCTAGGACGCGGGGGTCGCTGGGGCGCAGACTGCGTGACGGCATGCAGGCATCTAACAGCATCGGCGTTTCGCGGGTGGGCCCCGATAGGACTTCCGGCCCTGCCCGGTACGACCTCGGGGGGCCACGCTGGAGACATGACCTCCCGGACGGCAGTTCTCGCTCACGCGGCGCGCCTGGCCCGGCACGCCCCCTCGATCCTCAACACCCAGCCGTGGCAGTGGCGGATCGGCCGGCACACCGCCGAACTGCGCCCGGACAACGCCCGCCTGCTCGCCCAGGTCGACCCGGAGCACCACCTGGCCCTGCTCAGCTGTGGCGCCGCGCTGCATCACGCGGTGGTGGCGATCCGGGCGCGAGGCTGGGACGTGGCGGTGGACCGGGGCACCGACCCGCTGGCCCGGATCACCCTGGCCGGGACGGCCGCCCCGGAGTTCACCGACCTGGCCGCGGCGATCACCCACCGGCACACCGACCGGCGGCCGTTCGGCGCCCAGCCGCCGTCCGGGGAGATCATCGCGGATCTGCGGCGGGCGGTCCTCCCGCACGGCTTCGACACTCATCTGGTACGCCGGGACGAGGTCCCGCTGCTGGCCGCCGCCACCGCCCGGGCCGCCTCGGACGCCGCGCACCGCCCCGGGCACACCGCCGAGGTCGCGCACTGGGCGTCCGGCGGCTCGTCGGCCGGCGGGATCCGCCCGGTGCCGATGCGGGCCCTGCACGGCCCGGCCACCGGCGACGGCGACATCGGCGCCCGCTATCTGATCCTGCACGGCGGCGCCGACCGGGAGTGGCTGCGCGCCGGCGAGGCACTGTCCGCGCTGTTGCTGACCGCGACCGTGCGCGGGGTGTCGTGTTCGCCGATGAGCGAGCTGGTGGAGGCGCCGTGGCCGCGGGGGTTGCTGGCCACCCTGATCGGCGGGGCGGCCCACCCGTACCTGGTGATCCGGATCGGCTACCCGGTGCACGACGAACCGCCGCCGGCCGCGTCACGCCGGCCGGCGGCGGAGACGACATCGTCGATGTTCACGGGCGCGCTGCCGCTTTAGGGGTGCTCGTCCTACGGGTGCATCGCCGCGCCTTTGACGATCTTGTCGACCAGGTTGCGCGGACCGTGCACGGCGATCCCGGCCAGATCCAGATCGGCGGTACGCACCGCGCGCACCGCCTCCCGGTTCGCCGCGTCGTGCCCGGTCGCGAACAGATCGGTGGTGAAGATCGACATCGTCACCCGGCCGAGCGCCCTCCCGTGCGCGCCGGCGAGCAGCTCCTTGCCGCCCTGGAAGACCATCACCGGCTGGCGGAACATCGGCAGGTATTCGGCCCCGTCGGCGTCGACGTACGGCTGCCCCATCACCTCGGGCACCGCCGTCCCCAGCCCGGAGACGAGGAAGGCGGTCACGTTCAGGCGCTGCCAGGTCAGCAGGTCGTCCCGCAACAGGACGGCGATCTTGGTGTCGAACCTCATGCGCCCCATCGTCGCCGGAACGCCACCACCAGGTCTTGTACGATTTTGACGTGCCCCTGCTGAAAGCCTGGCGGCCGGATCTGCCCGGTGTCGCCGAGGTGTTGCACGCGCGGTTCGACGAGCACGCGTACCCGATGCACGCCCACGACACGTGGACGGTCCTGCTGGTCGACGACGGGGCGGTGCGCTACGACCTGGACCGGCACTCCCGGGGCGCGTTCGGCGACCTGGTGACCGTGCTGCCACCCCGGGTCCCGCACAACGGGGTGTCAGCACGTCCCGGCGGTTTCCGCAAACGGGTCCTCTACCTGGACGAGGACCAGCTGCCGGCCGCCCTGATCGGCGCCAGCGTGGACACCCCCGCCATCAGCGACCGCATGCTGCACGCCGCCCTGTCCCGGGTGCACCGCCTGGCCACCGACCCCGGCGACGCCCCGCTGGCCGAGAGCCTGCTGGTGTCCGCCCTGGACCGCCTGAGCACCCACCTGAGCGCCCCCGCCCGATCACCGGGCTCCCTCGCGCGATCGCTCGGCGCCACCGCACAGTCACCGCCGAGCACCCCGGCCGCCCACGCCCTCCGCGACCTGCTGGAGGCCCACTTGGTGGACGGCCTGTCGCTGTCGAAGGCGTCGGCGAGCCTGCACTTCGACGCCGCTCATCTGGTCCGCTCGTTCCGCCGGGAGTTCGGCATGTCCCCTCACCAGTATCTGATCTCCCGCCGGGTAGACCTGGCCCGCCACCTGATCATGGCCGGTCACCCACTGGGCCACACGGCAACCGCCGCCGGTTTCCACGACCAGCCCCACCTGACCCGCCACTTCAAACGCATCCTCGGCGTGACCCCGGGCCTCTTCGCCCGCTGACCCGGGCCTGTCGGGCGCACACCCTCACGGTTCGCCCGCACCGGTCAGACCGAGGACACCGGCGCGGGAACACGACCGGTGCACGGTGATGCCCCGCCGGGCGCGGGGAGTCTTGTTCCAGACCGCCTGATCACTCGCGGTCACTCCCTCGCGCGAGCGACTCGCCCAGCGGCGATCTTGGTGGATTCACCACCGTTTCGAGCCTTGCTCTTGGCCGCCTGATCACTCGCGGTCAATCCCTCGCGCGGGCGGCCCGCTCAGCCGAGATCTTGGTGGACTTACCACCGTTTTCGGTGGTAAATCAGCCAAGGTCGGCCAGGGCGGAGCCGGAAGGCGGACACGCGCGAGGAATTGACCGCGAGCGGGACAGTAGCTGAGGAGACAGACTCGAAAAGGTGGTGAACTACCAAGATCGGCCAGGGCGGGGCCGGAAGGCGGACACTCGCGCGGGGACCGTGAGCGGGGCGGCAGCCACGAACAGGATTGCGGGGCGCCGGCGTCCGCACACGAACCGCGACAGTGCGCCCGCACCGGGGCGAAGTCGAGCCACCCGGCCGAGGACTTGCCCACCACCCGGCATCCCGCCAAGACGAAGACTCGACAACGGTGGCGGATCCGCCAGAAGCGACCCGCAGCGAACGCTCGCGTGGGCGATCGACCGCGCACGGGCCGCAGCGGAGATCACCCCGGGTCGATCACAGCACCATCCAGCTCAGCACCGGTGTCGCCTGCAGGGTGACCAGCACGCACATGAACAGCAGCAGGACCAGGCTCCAGCCGATCACCCGGCGGAAGATGTCGCCTTCCTTTCCGGCCATGCCGACGGCGGACGCGGCGATCGCCAGGTTCTGAGGGCTGATCATCTTGCCGAGTACGCCGCCGGACGAGTTCGCCGCCGCCAGCAGCACCGGGTCCAGGCCGGCCCGGACCGCGGTCTGCACCTGCAGCGCCCCGAACAGGGCGTTGGCCGACGTGTCGGAGCCGGTGACGGCCACCCCGATCCAGCCGAGGATCGACGACAGGAACACGAAGGCCACCCCGGCGGCGGCGAACGACTCGCCGAGGGTCGCGGTCTGACCGGACTGGTTGAGCACGTACGCCAGGGCCAGCACCGCCATCACCGTCACGATGGCGTGCCGCAACTCGGCGTAGGTGCGCCCGTACGCCCGGATCGCGGCCCCGGCGCCGACCCGCAGCACGATCGCGGTGAGTATCCCGGCCAGGATCATCAGGGTGCCGGCCGCGGGCAGCCAGCCGAACGTGAAGTCGATCGACGACAGTGGTCTGCCGTCGGTGCCGAGCACGTCCAGGCCGGGCCATGCGAACACCACCGTCCACGGCTCGCCGGCCAGCATCCGTTTGACCGGGCCGAGGTTCACGATCGAGAAGATCACGATGATGATCGCGTACGGGGCATAGGCGCGCACCACCTCGGCCCGCGGATCCGGCCGCCCGGTGTCCGGAACGGCCCGCCGCAGCCGCAGGAAGGCCACCACCGCCCCGGCCGACAGCAGCGCGGCGACGATGTCGGTGAGCGGCACCGAGATGTAGTTGGACGCCACGAACTGGGCCACCCCGAACACCAGCCCGGCGACCAGCGCCACCGGCCACGTCTCGCGCACACCCCGCCGCCCGTCCACCACGGCGACCAGCACCAGCGGCACCACCACGGCCAGGATCGGGGTCTGCCGGCCGACCATCGCCCCGAGTGTCTCGGTGGTCAGGCCGGGGTCGGCGACGGCCCCGGAGGTGACGGTGCCGAGGGTGACGATGGGGGTGGCCAGGGCCCCGTACGCGACCGGCGCGGTGTTCGCGATCAGTGCGACCGCGGCTGCTTTCAACGGGGCGAAGCCGAGCGCCATCAGCATCACCACGGTCACCGCGACGGGGGTGCCGAATCCGGCGAGCGCCTCCAGCAGCGCCCCGAAGCAGAACGCCACGATGATCGCCTGGACGCGCATGTCGGGGCTGACCCGTTCCATCGACCGGCGCAGCACGTCGAAGTGGCCGCTGACGACGGTCAGGTTGTACACCCAGATCGCGTTGACGACGATCCACAGGATGGGGAAGAACCCGAACGCCGCCCCCTCACTCGCCGACAGCAGCGCCTGGCCGGCCGGCATCGAGTAGATCCCCACCGCGACGGCGAGGGCCACTCCGAGCGAGATCAGGCCGGCCAGCCAGGCGCGCATCCGCACCACGCCGAGCAGCACGAACAGGGTGAGCAGCGGCAGTGCGGCGAACACCGCCGACCACGCGACGGAACCAGCGACCGGATCGGTCACGATCGTGAACTGGTCGAACATGGGCACACATCCAAGTTCGTCGATCACTTTGGAGGTAATCTACACCCGGTTCACGACCCCGCGCCCACTCGCCCGGCCGGACTCCACCGCCGGCGTCACCCGCGGCCGAAGAGGAAACTCACGGCGGAGATCCCGATGCCGCAGACGGCGACCGCGGCACCCCCACCCGCCGCCCACCCCGCCGCGGCGGCACCGGTGACACCAGCGGCGACCAGTCCGGCCACCACACCGACGACCAGGGAGCCGAGCACGCACAGCGCCAGCCAGACCAATCGCTGATCCATCGTCTCGGCCCCACCGGCCCTGCCCGAAGCTCCCCCGGCCCCGCCCGAAGCCCCATCGGCCCCGTCCAAAGCTCCACCCGCCCCGCCCGAACGTCGCTGCTCCCTGCGTGACATGTCTGTTCAATCCTTTGATCAGGTTTGGCCCACCAGTTGTAAGCGGCTGTTCACCAATGTCAGCAGCGCCGGGTGGACAGCGAGGCGGGCGCAAGTGAACGCAGATTGAACACGTCGTCACCGAAGGCTCACGTACGCCTTAGGGCAGGGTGTCGAACAGGTGAACAGCGCCCCTGATGACGGATATCTCGGCATATCTGGTCCGGTGCTTCACCGGAACGAGACCGGCCCGACTCCCTGTCGTCACCCGGCCAGCAGCCGCCGCAGACGGGGAGCCACCGGGTCCGCGGCGAAGCCGGTCAGACGGTGCATGATCAGGCCCTCCACCGTCGCCAGCAGGGTCTCCGCCAGCTGCCGTTCCCCCGGCACGCGCAATGACCCCAGCACGGCCGCCGTCCAGTCGACGATCAGGCCGCGGTCCTCGTTCAGCTCCGCCAGCAACGACGGCTCCGCCACACCCTGCACGAAGATCACGAACCGGGCCGCGGTACGCACCCGGGACGGCCCCGTCGCATCCGCCACGAACGCGGCGAACACCCCGGCCAGCTCGTCCCGGTCCGCGGGTGGGTGCGCGTCCAGCAGAACCCGCAACGCCACCGCGTCCAGCTCCCGCAACCGGGCCACCGCACCGGACACCAGAGCCGCACGGGTCCGGAAATGATTCGACGCCGAGCCGGCCGGCAACCCCGCGACGGCATCCACCCGCGCATGACTCAACGCGTGGATGCCACCCGTCCCGAGCACGTCCAGAGCCGCGTCGGCGATCCGCACAGCGGTGGCACCAGGCACGCCGCCTACCCTAACGACCGGCGGATCACCGCCACCGCGGCCCCGGTCCCGTCCTCCGCGGCAAGCCGCTCCGCCACCGACCGCGCCCCGGAACGGTAGTCGTCAGCCGAGGCCACCGCGGAGATCAACCGGTCCACCGTGGCCCTCCGCAACGGCACCGGGGCCGGGCCGGCGCCCAGCTCGGCCACCCGGCGCGCCCAGAACGGCTGATCCGCGGTGAACGGCACCACCACCGACGGCACCCCGGCCCGCAACGCCGCCGCCGTCGTCCCCGCACCGCCGTGATGCACCACCGCCGCCATCCGCGGGAACAGCTCGGCATGCGGCTCATCACCGATCACCAGCACGTCCGGGCCCGGCACCCCGTGCTGTGTCACCACCCGCCGGCCCAGCCGCGCCGCCGTCTCCGCCACCAGCGCGTCCGCGCCCGTCGCCGAAGTGCTTCCGAAACCCAGGTAGACCGGCGGATCACCGGCGTCCAGGAAGCTCCGCACCCGGGGCGACAGCCCCCGGCCGGCGGGTGGCCACCAGAACCCGGTCATCGGGCGGTGCGCCGGCCAGTCCGGGGTCGGGGGCAGGACTGTGGGGCTCACCCCGTACACAATCGGCCATCGCTCTTGATCCATCCGCCGGAACGTCGCGGCCGGGCCCGACCGGCGCAGGCCGAGATGACGCCGCAACTCCGCGGTGGCGGCGGCGAACGGCGCCTGCCCCAGCAGCCGGAACGCCCGCGCGGCCGCGTGATTGCCCCAGCCGCCCAGGTCGCGGGTGGTCAGCATCGGTGGCGGAAACGCCCTGGTCGGCTCCAGCGGCTGCAGGAACGCGCCCATCGTGGCCGCGCCGGTCGCCTCCGCCACGTGATAGCCGAGCCAGCCCATCGGGGCGAGCAGCAGCAGGTCCATGCCGTCGGCGGCGGCCGCGATCGCCCGGCCGACGGCGGTCCAGCGCTCGGCCAGCAGACGGGCCAGGCGGGTCGAGGTGAGCGGTCCGCTGCCGGTCAGATCAACCGGCAGCGGTACGAACTCCCCCGCGACATACCCCCGTAGCACCTCGTTGGCGGCGATCGTGACGTGCTCGCCCGCGGCGGTCAGCGCGTTGCCGAGCGCCGCGTAGGGCACGACGTCGCCGCGTGTCCCGAGAGTCACGATCAGCACGCGTGCCATGCGGTAGAAGCTACTACGATCATAGTAGTCAGGCAACGCACACCGCCTGGGTCATCCTAGGAGGCTAGTCAACCGCCTAGCGGATGGCGCGTGGGGCGAACCCGGTCAGAGGGCGGACCAGGTGAGCGGACACGATCCCCGTCCGGCAGCTCGGGACAGCGCCCCGGCACCGCCGGACGATCACCGGCAGGCGTCCGTGCGCCGCCGGCGGGCCGGGACCCCAGCCGCCCGCACACAAACGACGATCGTGCCCCACCAGCGGGCCGAGACCTCCAGCCGCCCGCAACAGACGACGATCGTGCGCCTGAGGGGGAATCCCCCGGCCGGGACACCGACGTCCCGTGGCGAGTTCCGGCGCGGATCGCGCCGGAACTCGCCACGGGCTCTACGCCTCCGCTAGGCCTCTACGGTCGATCTTTCCGCTGGGCGTGCGCGGAAAGGTCGACGCGGTCACGAACCGGGACGGGATCATGTACGGCGGCAACCGTTCGGCCAGGATCCGGCGGGTTTCGTCCGGGTCGAAGCCGGTGCCGGCCGGGACCACGTGGGCACGCAGGTAGCGGCTCTCGGCGGTGTCGCCGCCGACGGTCACCACCGCCTCGGCGACCGTCGGCAGGTTGCCGAGCAGGGTTTCGATCTCGCCCAGTTCGATCCGGAAGCCGCGCACCTTGACCTGGGTGTCGCCGCGCCCCAGGAACTCCAGCAGGCCGTCCGGGCGGCGGCGGCCGAGGTCGCCGGTGCGGTAGGCGGGCAGGGACGGATCCGGCGGGTACGGAACGTAACTGCGCGCCGACCGTTCCGGCAGGTTCAGGTAGCCGGGGCCGACGCAGTCGCCGGCGATCCACAGTTCACCGGCCTCACCGGTGGGCAGTTCGGTGCCGTCCTCGCCGAGCACGGTGACCACGCTGTTGCGGATCGCCACGCCGACCGGGGGCAGGTCCGGCCAGGCCGCCGGATCACCGGACAGCACGTGCCAGGTGGACACGTGCGTCTCCGTGGTCCCCCACTGGTTGACCAGGTGGCAGCCGTCCAGGCGGGTGAACAGGTCCCGGACCCGCGCGTTGCACTGCACCTGCTCACCCGAGGTGAGGATCTCGCGCAGCGGATGCCGGGCCGGGTCGGCCAGGGCCGCGAACAACGCCAGCGACTGGATCGTCACGAACGGGGTGAACAGCCGGTTGACCCGCTGGCTCTCGATCCGGTCGAGCAGCAGTTGCGGGTCGAGCCGGTCGTCCTCGGTGCAGCACACCACGGTTCCGCCGGCGCCGAGCGTGCTGTAGATCTCCTGGAAGGTGACGTCGAACGAGGCCGGCGCGAACTGCAGGGTGCGGTCCCCGGCGCCGCAGACGCTCTGTTCGATCTGCCAGACGATCAGGTTCGCCAGGTTGCGGTGGTCGTAGCGGACGCCCTTCGGCCGCCCGGTCGACCCCGACGTGTAGACCAGGTAGGCGAGGTCGGGGCCCAGGTCCGGGAACGGTCCGTCGTGGTTCCGGTGGGCGAGGACCAGATCGCCGTGGGTACGGGTGGGAGTGGTCCCGCCGAGCCCGTCGAGGGGGACGCCATGACCGAGGATCAGCCGTACGCCGGAGTCCTCGCACATGAACCGCAGCCGCTCGGCCGGGTAGGAGACGTCCAGGGGCACACAGACCGCGCCCGAGCGCATGATGCCGACGATGCCCACGACCAGGTCGGTGGAACGTTCGGTGTGCAGGCCGACCGCGTGCCCGGGGCCGGCGCCCAGTTCGTGCAGGTGTGCGGCGATCCGGCCGGCCCGGTCCCACAGCTCCCGGTAGGTGATCGGCACCCCGTCGATCCCGACGACCGCCTCCCCGTCCGGTCGCGCCTCGACCTGTGCGGCCACCATGCGGAGCACCGGTGTGGTCACTTGTGCCATCCTTCCTCGGCGTAGGGCTGGACGATCACCGCGCGCGGCCGCTCCGCCCGCAGCAGGTGCCGGCTCAGCTCCCGGTGGTAGGCGCGGTCCTGGCCGGGTCCCGGCTCGTCCACGTAGATCTCCAGGTCGTAGTGGGTGTCCGCGCCGTCCCGGTGCACCCGGGTGACCGCGCGGCGCACCCCGGCCAGCCCGGCGGCGAGGGTGCGCACGGACGGCAGCCAGACCTTCTCGCCGTTGACCGTGACCGAATCGGATATCCGGCCCCGGAACCAGTGGTAGCCGTCGCCGTCGATGTCGAACAGGTCGCCGGTGGCGATGCTCCCGTCCGGCCGCGGCTTTCCCTCCGGTACGCGTTCCAGCATCGCCGTGTCGGTGTGCACCAGCAGTTCCCGGGTGCCGTCGGCCAGCGTGCTCGGGCGCAGGCTGGTCCGCACGCCCGGCAGCGGCAGACCGGCCGAACCGTGCCGGCGCCCCGGTTCGGCGTGTGCGGCCAGGGTGCTGACCCGCGGGCCGGCCTCGGTCAGGCCGTACGTCAGGTACAGCTCACCGCCCGGGACCACGCCGAGCAGCGGGGCCACCAGTTCCGGGGGCAGATGGTCGCCGCCGATCGTCAGGGCGCGCAGTCCGCGGGGCAGCGTGAGGCCTTCGGCGAGCAGCCGGCGGACCAGCACCGGGGTCAGCGAGGAGATCGTGACGTGGTGTCGTTCCAGGGTGCGGGCGTAGTGCCGGACCGTGAACGGGGGGCCGGAGATGATCAGGTGGGAGTCTCGGGCCAGAGCGGCCAGGCATTGGGCCACGAGGGCGTAGGAGAAGTACATCGGCAGCGTGACCAGCAGGGTGTCGCCGGGGCGCTGTCCGACGGCGTCGGCGTGCCGGGTGGCGTTGCGCAGCAGCCGGTCGATGTGGTGCACGCAGCCGGTGGCGATGCCCGAGGTGCCGGAGGTCGTGATGATCACGCTGCCGTTCGGGTAGGACCGCGGCGTCCCGGCGAACCGGGAGATCTCGACCAGCCGGCGGGGTGTCTCGCCGGGCGCCGCCTGCTGGGGTCCACCGGGGCCCGGTGTGTCGCCGGCACGCGTGGTGAGGCGGGTTATCACGCCGGCCGCTCCGCACGAGGCGGCGATGGCGGTGAGCCGGGCGGTGCCGGCGCCGGGTGGCACCGGGACCGGGGTCAGGCCGGCCCGCAACACCGCGAAGAAGGTGGCCAGCAGGGCTTTGCCGTTGGGCATGGCCAGCAGGATCGCGCTGCCGGCGGGCAGTCCGGCGGCGGCCAGATCCGCCTCCAGATCAGCTGGCGACGGGCCGTCCCCGGATGACCGGGCACCGCTGCCCGACGCGCGGCCACCGGGCGGCGGGAGGTCGCCCGGGTCGAGGACGTCGACGGTCCGGGCGAGCAGCGCCTCGACGGCGTCACCGCGCCACATCGGCCGGTCCCAGGATCTCGCTGTGCACGGTGTGCCGGCCGGTCCCGTCCACCGTGTGGCCGGTCAGCACCACGTGGCGCGCGGCCCCGGAGGCGAGCCAGCCGTGGGCGACCGCGCGGGCCGCCTCCCCACCGGTCCGCGGGGTGGTGGCGAAGGTGAGGGTCGGGCCCCGGAAGCCGTGCACGATGCAGCTGATGCTTCCGGCCGTCCCCGGGCTGGCCGCCGCGAACCGCATCGGCGACAACCGCCCGTCCGCCACCGCCGCCGCGACCGCGAGGATCGTGTCGCGGGTGCAGTGCGCGCTGACCAGGATGTGCCCGACCTCGTCCGGCTCGGTCAGCGCCTCCCCCGCCCCGTCCCGCAACGCCGCCCCGACCGCGTCGGCGACCAGCCAGGCCACCGGGTCGGCGTAGCGGGCGGGCACAGCGGCCGGGATCCGGCCGGCCCCGTCCCAGGTGGCGGTGCCCACGCCTCGGCCGATGACGGCGGGCGCCTCATCCGCGACCACGGCGACGGGGTCACCGCTGGCGGCATCCCGGTCGGCACCGCCGGTTCCCCGGCCGGCGATCACGGCGTCGCGGGCACCTTCCCGGGCGGGCCGGCCGGCACCCTCGGTGTCGAAGGCCAGGCAGGTGTTGAAGCCGCCGAAGCCCAGGGTGATGCTCAGGCCGATGCCGGGACCGATCGGGGCCGGGGCCGTCGCGCCCGGCAGCGGCAGCGGAAAGCCCGGCATCACCCGGCGCAGCCCGGCCACCGGTGGGACGGTGCGGTCGCGGAGGGCGAGCAGCACCGCGATCGCCTCGACCGCTCCGGTGGCGCCGAGACTGTGGCCGAGGGCGCCCTTCGTGGCGAAGACCGTGGGTGCCGCGCCGCCGGTGGAGACCAGGGGTGCCGCGCCGCCGGTGGAGACCAGGGGTGCCGCGCCGCCGGTGGAGACCAGGGGTGCCGCGGCGACGGTGGAGACCAGGGGTGCCGCGGCGACGGTGGAGACCAGGGGTGCCGCGGCGACGGTGGAGACCGAGGGCGCCGCGGCGACGGTGCCGATCGTGGCGGGCTCGCCGGCGGTGAAGATGCGGGCCAGGCTGCGGGACTCGACGTCGTCGTTGACCCGGGTGCCGGAGGCGTGTGCGTTGATCGTGCTGACGTCCGCCACCGTCCGCCCGGCCGCGGCCAGGGCCCGTTCGACCGCGCGGACCACGGTGTCACCGGAGGGATCGGGGGTGGTGGCGCCGGTGGCGTCGTTGGCCGAACCCGCGCCGATCAGACGGCCGTACGAGCGGGCGCCCCGGGCCCGCGCGGACTCCACCGATTCGAGGACCAGGAATCCGGCGCCCTCACCGAGGATGGTGCCGTCCCGGTCGGCGTCGAACGAGCGCAAGGTGGTCGGTGACATGGTGCCGAGCAGCGAGTGGCCCCGCCGTTTGGCGGTGGTCAGCACGTCCGCGGCGCCGCACACCACCAGGTCGGCCACGCCGGTGCGGATCAGTTCGGCACCGGCGAGCAGGCTGTCCGACCCGGAGGAGCAGGCGGTGGACAGCGACAGCGGTGCCCGGACCAGGCCGAGGTCGTCGGCGACCCGGTGGCACCAGGCGTCCAGCGGTTCCCCCGCGGAGTCGTCGAGGTGGGCGCCGTAGCTGGTGCCCAGTACGGCGTACAGGAGCGGATGTCCGGGGGTGACTCCGGCGTCGGCGAGCGCGGCGGCGATGGTGTCCCGCGCCAGGATGTGCTGCCGCTCGGACGGTTCGGTGTCGTCGAGGCCGGGCACCGCGGCGGCCCGGTCGTTGCGCAGGCCGGGCTCGCCGGGGACCGGGCGGATCCCGGACTCACCGGCCAGCAGCGCCCGCCACACGCCGTCCCGGTCGGCGCCCAGCGCGGTGGACCAGGCCAGCCCGGTGACCCGGACCTCGGTGGTCACCACAGGGGATCACCGAGGTCGGCGGCTTTGATCCGGATCAGGTTGCCGCGGAATCTGGCGACCACGGTGTCGTCCACGGTGACCTTGGCGGAGAAGAAGAAGGTGTTGCCGAGGATCCGGTCGCAGCGGGTGTGGAAGGTGACCTGGTCACCCGGGACGACGATCTTGGTGAAGCGCGAGTGGACCGTGCCGACCAGGGTGATCTCGTCGTCGGCCAGCCGGGACGTGCTCAGCTGGAACAGGATGATGCCGGACTGGGCCCACGCCTGGGTCAGGTGGCTGGCCGGGTAGATGGCCCGCTCCGGGAAGTGGCCAGCGATGGCGTCCTGCGCGCCGGACACCGACAGCCGGCTGGTCAGGAACTCGCCGGGCTGGTAGTCGAGGACCCGGTCCAGGTAGAGCATCGGGTGCCGGTGCCGCAGCCAGCTCTTGATCTCGGTGAAACCCATGGTCCGCGCGGTACGGGTGGTCATGCGGACATCTCCTTCAGCGCGGTGGCGAGCCGTCCGGGGACGGCGGTGGGCTGGCCCGACGTGTCGACGACGCCGAGGACGAGGGTGCCGGTGGCGAGCGGCCCGGCGGTGCCGTGCACCGTGCCGGACATCCGGATGCTGGCCGGGCCGACGTGGTCGGCGGTCACCTCGGTACGCACCCGGTCCCGGAACCGGGCGCTGGCGTGATAACGCATCCGCGATTCCACGACGACCAGGGAACAATCGTCCCCGGCCAGCACGGAAAGGCCGATGCCGAGCCGTTCGAGATTCTCCAGAACGGCGGTTTCCAGCAACGATGAATAGCGAGTGAAATGGACCACACCGGCGGCGTCGGTGTCGACGTGCTCAATACGTGTCTCGACACTTTGCATTGTCACTTCAGGGCCACCTGGAATGCGCGGGAACCCTCGGCCAGGCGTTTCGCCATTTCCGCGACGTCGGCGGTGGTCGCGATCAGCGGCGGCGCGATGCGCATGGTGGGGAAGACATAACGCATTCCCCGGGTACGCCGCCCGGCCCCCGACATGAACTCCACGTACACGCCGTGCCGGATCAGGGTGGTCCGCAGGTCGCCGAGGCGCTGGGCGGCGGCCTCGGTCAGCTCGACGCCGTGCATCACCCCCACCCCGCGGGCCTCCCGGTAGAGCCCGGGGAACGCGGCGACCAGGTCGGTCAGGGCCGCCGAGATGACGTACGACAGATCGCCGGCCTGCTCGACCAGCTTGGTGTCGGCCAGGTGCCGCAGGCCGGCCCCGATCACCGCGCAGGTCAGCGGGCGCAGGTCGGAGGTGGCCACCGCGCCGGTCTCCCGGGCCGACAGCTCACGCCGGGCGATCACCATCGAGGTGGAGAGCGCGCCCATGCCGAGGCTCTTGCCGATCACCGTGATGTCGGTGCGGATCGGCCCGTCGTCGTCGGTCATCCCGAAGAACCGGCCGGTCTTGGCGAAGGTGAGCACCTCGTCGGCGATCAGCAGGGCGCCGTGCCGGCGGCACAGCCCGGCCATCTCGCGCAGGTATCCGGCCGGCGGGACCAGGATCCCGGCGTCGCCCTGCACCGGTTCGATCACCACGGCCAGCACCCGGTGGCCGTGTTCGGCGAGGAGACCGGCGGCCACGGACGCGTCGCCGTACGGGATGTGCCGGACCGTCACCCCGTGCGGCCCGGCGCTCAGGTCGGGCAGCCCGATCCGGTAGTGACGCCGGTTGAGCAGCGGCAACAGCCCGCCGGTCCAGCCGTGCCAGGCGCCCTCGAAGGCGACGATCAGATCCCTGCCGGCCTTCTCCGGGACCGGCTTGAGGGTACGCATGTCGAACCGCGACTCCAGGGCCAGCCGCAGGGCCAGTTCCATGCCCTCGGAGCCGGAGTTGCGGCCGCTGACGTGGTACTCGTCACCCGGGAACGCGTCGGCGAACAGCCCGCCGTCGCCGAACAGCCCGGTGAGCAGGCGGCCGCGTTCGGCGGAGGCGATCTCGTCGGTGACGTAGCCGGTGGTGCGGACGGCCTCGGCGAGCGCGCCGGCGATCACCGGGGAGCCGGCGCCGAGGCAGGCGCTGGCGTAGCCGCCGCTGGCGTCCATCACTTCGAACTCGCGGCCGGCCGCCGGGCCGTCGAGCTCGACGAAGCGCTGGGTGAGGCCGCTGCCGCCGGTGCTGCCGAACGGCAGTCGTGGGCCGTAGTGGTTCATCTGGAGCCGGCGGTCGGCCCAGGTCTCGGGCCCGCGCACCGGCTCAGACACGCTGGGCCGCCTGCAGGTCGCGGATCAGCGCGGCGACGGAGTTGATGCTGGTGAAGTTCTCCGGGCTGAACTCCTCGTCGGAGATCTTGATCCCGAAGTGCTGCTCGCAGAGCACGCGCAGTTCGACGAAACCGAGCGAGTCCAGGCCGAACTCGGTACGCAGCCGGTCGTCGGCACCGATCTCCGCCTGCGGAACCTCGACGAACAGGTCTTCCACGAGCATTTTCCTGAGAGCGAGCTGAATGTCGTCCATCGGTTTTCCCTTCACAGCTGGGGCGGCGCGGCTCACGCTAAACAAACCTGACCGTGATGATCAACGTGGATGGTGACAATTTTTCACTCTTAACCTGCGGGCCATTACGCATTTACGGACCGTTCTTTTGACAACTTTGTGGACGGTCGTAAACGATCTTCCGTGCGTCAATACAAGGAATGGCGGTGCCGATGCGTGACACCATTTCCCGGAATGGCCTGACCAGCACACAGCAGGCGATCTGGCTGGCCGGGGAGCTACACCCGGGCTCAGCCGTCAACAACGTCGCGGTGGCGTTCCGGCTGACCGGCCCGCTGGACGTGCCGGCGTTGCGCGCCGCGTTCACCCGGGTCCTGGCCCGGCACGGCGTGCTGCGCACCGCCTACCCCGGCGGCGTGCCCCGGGTCACCCCACCGGCCCCGTTCGACCTGCCGCTGACGGACGGCCCCGGCCCGGCTCCGGGCTTGGCCTCCCCCTCGGCGCGGCCGGGCGGTGCGGGAGCGGACGCCTGGGTGGACGCGCCGTTCGATGTGGAGCGCGGGCCGCTGGTCCGGGCCCGCCTGGTGCGCACCGGCGAGCACGAGCACGTCCTCACCGTCGTCCTGCACCAGCTGGTCAGCGACGGGCCGTCCCTGCATCTGCTCTTCGCCGAACTGGCCGCCGGATACGCGGGCGAACCCGCCCCTCCCCCGCTGCCCGCCCAGTTCCACGAACTGCCGCACCACGACGACCCCGGCGCACTCCCCTGGTGGCGTGAGGCCCTCGCCGGCGCGCCGACCCGGCTGGAGTTGCCCACCGACCGCCCCCGCCCGGCGATCCGCGACGCCACCGGAGCCGTCCACCTCTCCGTGCTGCCGGCCGAGGTGATGACGGCCGTGACCGATTTCGCCGGTCGCGAGCGGGTGACCGGTTTCGTGGTGACGCTGGCCGCCTACGGGGTCTGGCTGTCCCGGCACACCGGCCAGGACGACCTGCTCGTCGGCACCCCGGTGAACACCCGCGCCACGGCCGGGACCAGCGCGATGATCGGCATGTTCGCGGCCACCCTGCCGGTCCGGATCGACCTGACCGGCGAGCCCACCTTCCGCACCCTGGTCCGGCGGGTCCGGGACGCCGTCCTGGACGTGCTGACCTTCCCGGCGGTCCCGTTCGAACAGCTCGCCACCGAGCTGGACCCGCACCGCGACCCCGGCCGCACCGCCCTCTACCAGACGTTGTTCACCTACGAGCCGTCCCCGCTGGCCGAACCCCGCTTCCCCGGCCTCGTGGCCACCCCGGTCGACGTGGTCCCGTCGGCCGCCAAGGTGGATCTGGACCTCAACCTGATCCGCCGAACCCCCGGCGGCGACGACTTCCTGCTGACCGTCGCCTACCGCCCGGCCCTGTTCGACGAGTCCACGGTGACCGCTTTCGCCGACCGCTACCGGCGCCTGCTCACCGCCGCGGTGACCACCCCGGACACCCCGGTCCACACCCTGCCCGTGCTCAGCCCCACCGAACGGCGGGCAGTCCTGCACGACTGGTCCGGCGACGCCGAACGGCACCCGCGGACCGACACCGCGCTCGGGCGGATGCGGGCGGAGCCGATCGGGCCGGCCGCCGCGGCGGAAGCGCCGTCGGTGGAGGTGGCGTTCGCACGCCGGGCCGGCGCCACCCCGGACGCCGTCGCCGTACGGCACGGTGGCGTGAGCCTGACTTACGCCGGGCTCGACGCGCTGGCCGCCGGATACGCCGAGAGGCTGCGGGCGGCCGGAGCGGGGCCGGGCGTGCTGGTCGCGGTCCGGCTACCGCGTGGTCCGCAACTGATCGCCGCGCTGCTCGGTGTGCTGCGATGCGGGGCCGCCTACCTGCCGCTGGACGTCGACCATCCGGCGCCGAGGATCGCCACACTGATCGCGACGGCCCGAGCCACCCTGCTGCTCGACGGCCCGCGAACCCCGCCGGCGCCGATCGGTGACGGCGAGGTGACGGGTGAGCCGCACGATGCCGGGCTCGCCTACGTGCTGTTCACCTCCGGGTCCACCGGCGTCCCGAAACCGGTGGCGGTGTCGCGGGCGGCGCTGGGGGCGCATGCCCGGGCGGTCTCCTCCGTCTACCGGCTCGGGCCGGCGGACCGGGTGCTGCAGTTCGCCGGGCCGGCGTTCGACGTGGCCGCTGAGGAGATCTTTCCGACGCTCGCCACCGGTGGATGTGTGGTCCTGCGGGCCGATCCGGCGCCCGCACCCGCCGAACTCAGCCGGTTCCTGGACGACGAGGGTGTCACCGTCGTCAATCTGCCGTCCAGCTACTGGCAGGCCTGGCGGGCCACCCTCACCGGGCGGCCGGCCACGTTGCGGCTGGCGGTGATCGGCAGTGAGCCGGTGGCGGTGGCCGAGACGGCGGCCTGGGCGCGGTTCCCGGGCATCGAGTTGATCAACGCGTACGGCCTGACCGAGACCACCATCACCGCCACCGTCCACCACGTGACCGGTACCGAACAGGGTGCGGTGCCGATCGGCCGGCCGCTGCCCGGTGTGGTGGCCCGGGTGCTCGGGCGGCACGGGGAGCCGGTGCCCCCCGGGGTGCCCGGTGAACTGCACATCGGTGGCAGCGCACCGGCCCTCGGGCATCCCGGCGATCCGGAGCGGAGCGCGGCCCGGTTCGTACCGGATCGGTTCGGCCGGCCCGGTGACCGCCTGGTCCGCACCGGCGACCTGGCCCGCTGGCTGCCCGGCGGAATCCTGGAACTGCTCGGCCGCCGCGACGGCCAGCTGAAGATCCGCGGCCACCGGGTGGAGCCGGGCGAGGTGGAGGCGGTGCTGGCCGCCCACCCGGAGGTGAGCCGCGCGGCGGTGACCGCCTTCCCGGACGGCCGCGGCGGTCACCGGCTGGCCGGGTTCGTGGTCACCCACGGCGGCGGAGGCCGGGAGACCCCCGATGGCCCCCACCGCCGCGAGAGGCGGGAGGTTCCCGGTGATCTTCGGGGCTGGCTGACCGCGCGGCTGCCGTTGTACCTGGTCCCGGAGACGCTGACCGTTCTTGACGATCTCCCGGTGACCGCCGGGGGCAAGATCGACCGGGCGGCGCTGCCCCGGCCGGAGTCCCGCACCGCGACCACGGCGGCCGCGGTGACCGATCCGCCCCGGCCCGGCGCCGAGCAGGACGTCGCCGGCATCTGGCGGAGCGCGCTCGGTGTCGAGCGGATCGGGCGGCACGACAGCTTCTTCGACCTGGGCGGCAGCTCGTTCACCGCGGTCACCGTGCGGGCCGGGCTGGTGGAAGCGCTGGGCCGGGACATCCCGATGGTCACCCTGTTCGAGCATCCGACCGTGGCCGCACTGGCCGCGCACCTGTTCGCACCGGAAACCGCGCCGGAAGGAGCCGGGCCGGAGCCCGGAACGGAGAGAGACCGGCTGCGTGCCGGTCGTGCACGTCTGATGAACCGCCGCACGCCCAAGGAGAAGCCGTGACCACCCGCGCCTGGCCGGTGCCGAGTTTCCGTAACCTCTGGTTCGCCCAGTCGGTGAGCCTGATCGGCACGCAGATCACCCTGCTGGCGTTCCCGCTGGCCGCCCTTCTGCTGTTGGACGCCTCGGCGTTCGAGGTCAGCCTGCTGGCCACCCTGGAGTTCGCCCCGGTCCTGCTGCTCGGCCTGCCGGCCGGGGCGTGGATCGAGCACATGCCGCGCCGCCCGGTGATGGTGATCTCCGACCTGGCGCGGGCCGCCGCCCTGCTGGTGGTGCCGGTCGCGGCCGGGCTGGACTTCCTGAGCATGCCGCTGCTGTACGCGGCCGCCTTCGTCATCGGCCTGGGCACGCTCTTCTTCGACGTGGCACAGATGTCCGCGCTGCCGGAGCTGGTCGACGAGGAGCAGCTGGTCGACGCGAACTCGAAGCTGGAGTTGTCCCGCTCGGTGGCGCAGGTCGGCGGGCCGGGCGCGGGCGGCCTGATCGTGCAGCTCTTCAGTGTGCCGATGGCGATCCTGGTGGACGCGTTCACCTATCTGGCGTCGGCGTTGTTCCTGCTGGGGGTGAAGCCGAAGCGCCCGCCGCAGCCGCCGGAGGAGCCGCCCGCGCTGCTGCGCGACATCCTGGCCGGCATGCGGTACGTGTTCCGGCACCCGGTGCAGCGCCCGCTGCTGATCTGTTCGGCGATCGCCGACCTGGCGTTCGCGGCGGTGCTGGCGCTGCAGGTGGTGTTCGCGGTGGACGAGCTGGGCCTGTCGGCGGGCATGGCGGGTCTGGTGATCGCGATCGGTAACGGTGGCGGGGTGCTGGGCGCGGTGCTGGCCGGGCCGCTGGCCGGGCGGATCGGCACCGGCCCGGCGTTCCTGGTGTCGATCGTGCTGTTCGCGGCGGGTGCGGTGGTGTTGCCGGTGTCGCCGGGGCCGGTGACGTTCGCGGCCGGGTTGTTCCTGGTGTTCACCGGCGCGGTGATCTTCAACGTGCTGCAGATGACGCTGACGCAGGTGGTGACGCCTCCGGCGCTGCTGGGGCGGACCAACTCGATCTTCCGGTTCGTGTCCTGGGGCATGGTTCCGGTGGGCGCCGCGGTGGGTGGTCTGCTGGTCGGCTCGTACGGCCTGCGCGGGGTGTTCTGGATCGCCGCGGTGATCGTGGTGCTGTCGCTGGTTCCGCCGCTGTTCTCGCCGGTGCGCGGACTGCGTGATCTGGAGGCCGACGAGCCGGAGCAGGTGACCGCGTGAGTGACGGGCACATCGCCGTGGTCGGGATGGCGGGCCGGTTCCCCGGCGCGGAGGGCCCGGAGCAGTTGTGGGAGGCGATCAGCTCCGGCACCGATCTGCTGACCCGGTTCCCGGCGAAGGACGGTGACCCGGTCCCGGCGTACGGGATCATGCCGGACGCCGACGCGTTCGACGCCGGGTTCTTCGGGTATCCGCCGGGCGAGGCGCTGATGATCGATCCGCAGCAGCGGGTGTTCCTGGAGTGCGCCTGGAGCGCGCTGGAGGACGCGGCGTGCGTCCCGGACACGTACCCGGGCGTGATCGGGGTGTTCGGTGGCAGCGGCGACACCGATCATCTGGCGAGGCTGCGCGAGCACCGGGACCTTTTCCCGGGGGTGTCCGACTGGCAGTTGCGGCTGGGCAGCGGGATGGACTTCCTGACCAGCCGGGTGGCGTACAAGCTGAATCTGACCGGGCCCGCGGTGACCGTGCAGACGGCCTGTTCGACGTCGCTGGTGGCGGTGCATCTGGCGGTGCAGGCGCTGCTGGCCGGGGATTGTGATCTGGCGCTGGCCGGTGGGGTGACGGTCCGGGTGCCGCATCCGGACGGCGATCCGGGCGACGACGGGGTGCTGTCCCGGGACGGGTTCTGCCGGTCGTTCGACGCGGCCGGGTCCGGCACCGTCTCCAGTGACGGGGTGGGTGTGGTCGCGCTGAAGCGGCTGGACGACGCGCTCGCCGATGGGGACCGGGTGCACGGGGTGATCCTGGGCTCGGCGGTGACCAACGACGGCGCCGCGAAGGTGGGTTTCACCGCGCCCGGGGTGGCCGGGCAGAGTTCCGCGATCCGGGCCGCGCACCTGGTCGCGGACGTCGAGCCGGCGTCGATCGGCTATGTCGAGGCGCACGGGACGGCGACCGCGCTGGGTGATCCGATCGAGGTGCGGGCGCTGTCGGCGGCGTTCGGTTCCGGCGACGCCACGCTCGGCTCGGTGAAGTCGGTGATCGGGCACACCGACGCGGCGGCCGGTGTGACCGGCCTGATCGCCGCGCTGCTCGCGCTGCGGCACCTGACGCTGCCCGCGGTCGCCCATCTCACGCACGCCCATCCCGGGCTGGGGTTGGCGCAGAGCCCGTTCGCGGTACGCACGGAGAGCGCCCCCTGGCCGCCCGGCCCGCACCCGCGCCGGGCCGGTGTCAACTCGCTGGGTCTCGGCGGCACCAACGCGCACGTGGTCGTCGAACAGGCCCCCGAACCGGAGGTACGGCCGGGGCCCGCCGGCCCGTACCTCCTCCCCGTCTCGGCCCGCACCCCGGAGGCCCTGGCCGACGCCCGCACCCGTCTGGCCGCCCGTCTGACGGCCGAGCCGGGCCTGGATCCGCGGGACGTGGCGGGCACCCTGCGGACCGGCCGGCGGGCCTTCGCGCACCGCTCGTTCGTGGTGGCCGGTGACCTGGCCGGGGCGGCCCGCGCGCTGCCGTCGGCGGCCGGGGCGGTGGCCGGGGACGATCGTGCGGTGGCGTTCCTGTTCCCCGGTCAGGGCGGGCAGCATCACGGCATGGCCGCCGACCTGTACGCCGCCGAGCCGGTGTTCCGCACCGCGATCGACGAATGTGCCGAGCTGGCCGGGCCGGAACTCGGCTACGACCTGCGCGACGTCCTCTATCCGGGCGCCGACCGCGAACTCGCCGAGGCCCGGCTGCGGAGCATGACGGGTTGTCAGCCGGTGCTGTTCGCCGTCCAGCACGCCCTCGCCGAACTGTGGCAGTCCCGGGGTGTCCGGCCGGCCGCGGTGCTCGGGCACAGTCTCGGGGCGTACGCGGCGGCGCACACCGCCGGGGTGATGTCCCTGCCGGACGCGATGCGCCTGGTCCTGGCCCGGGGCCGCCTGCTGGACACCCTGCCGGACGGCGCGATGCTGGCGGTCGACCTGCCCGAGGCGGACCTGTTGCCGTGGCTGTCCGGCGAGGCCGAACCCCGCGTGGTCATTTCCGGTGCGGATCGCACCGGAAATGACCACGCGGGTGAAGCCGGCGCCGAGCGGACCGGAAGCGGCCACGCGGGTGAAGCCGGGCGGGTGTCGATCGCGGCGATCAACAGTCCGGGGCAGTGTGTGGTCACCGGGCCCGCCGACGCGATCGAGAGCCTGCGGCGGCGGCTGACCGCCGGTGGGGCCGGGGTGCGGCCGCTGCGGATCAGCGCCGCCGCGCACTCCGCGCTGGCCGACGGCATCCTCGACGACTACGCGGCCGTCGTCGCCACCGTCACCCTGAACCCGCCGCGGATTCCGTGGGTGTCCGACCGTACCGGCGAATTCGTCTCTTCCGTCGACGGCGGCTACTGGGCCGGGCATCTGCGGGACACGGTGCGGTTCGCCGGCGCGCTGGACACCCTGCTCGGGTCCGGTGAGCACATCCTGCTGGAGGTGGGGCCGGGGCGTACTCTCGGCGGTTTCGCCCGGCCACGGCCGGTGATCCCGAGCCTGCCGCACGCCGCTGAGGACGCCGGGGGCGCGGTCACCTTCCTGGAGGCGACCGGGGCGCTCTGGCAGTCGGGTGTCGACGTCCACTGGCCGGATCCGCCGTACGCCCGCCGGGTCTCGCTGCCCACCTATCCGTTCCGCCGCGACCGGTTCCGCCTGGATCAGCGGCCGGTCCCCGATCCGCGGCCGGCCACTGATCCGGAGCCGGAGCCGGTGCCGGCCACGGTCCGGCTGGTGGCGGAGGTGTTCGCCGACGTGCTGGGCCTGCCGGAGATCGGCCCGGACGACGACTTCTTCGCCCTCGGCGGGGACTCGCTGACCGCCACCCGGATCCTGACCGTCCTCAACGGCCGGACCGGCCGCTCGGCCGGCGTGCGCGCGGTCTTCCAGGCCCGCACCCCGGCCGCGCTGGCCGCCGTCTTCGAGGAGGACCGGTGACCTGGCTGCTGCGCCGCCGTCCCCGCCCGCGGGCGCCGCTGCGGATGTACGTGTTCCCGCACAGCGGCGGCACCCCCGGCGAATACCTGCGCTGGGCCGACGCGCTGCCCGATGTCGAGGTGCACGGCGTGCAGTTCCCCGGGCGCGGCGGCCGGTACACCGAGGCCCCGTTCACCCGGATGGCCCCGGCGGTGGCTGCGCTGCTGGCCGCCGTGGAGTTCCGGGCGCCGTTCGTGTTCTTCGGGCACAGCCTGGGCGCGCTGGTCGCCTACGAGACGGCGCTCGCGCTGCGGGCCGCCGGACGACCACAACCCTTGCGGTTGTACGCGTCCGCCTACCGCGCCCCGCACCTGCACGACCCGGGACCGGACCTGTCGGGGCTGGCCGGCGCCGCGCTGGTGGCCGCGATCGAACGGGATCACGGCCCGCTGCCGGCCATCGTCAAGGACGATCCGGAGCTGCTGGAGATGACCCTGCCGGTGCTTCAGGCCGACCTGGGCATCGTGGCGTCCTACCGCTACGCGCCGCGGCCGCCGCTGGACTGCCCGGTCAGTGTGCTCGGCGGCGCCGGCGACCATGAGACCCCCGAACAGCTGGCCGCCTGGGACCGGCACACCACCGCCGGGGCCGACGTGCGGCTGTTCCCGGGCGGCCACTTCTACTTCCGGGAGCGCGACGATGACCTCCTCCAGCACCTCGCCGAGCGTTCTCACGATGATCTATCGCGGACACGTACCGTGGAATCTCCTGACGCCCTTCCCTGACCCGGAGCCGGACCCGGCCGGGGACGCGGCGGTCGCACTGGCCCGCGAGGTGCTCGGCCGGCACGTCGATCCGGTCGCCGGTGGGCTGCCCGACGATCTGCTGCCGGCGTTGCTCGACGCCGGCCTGCTCACCCTGATGATCACCCCGGAGCTGGGTGGTGGTGGCCTGAGCTGGGCGGCCGCCTGCCGGGTGGTGGAGGAGGCGGCCCGCTGGTCGATGGCGGCGGCCTACGCGATCGCCATCAACAACGGCTTCGGTTCCGGTGTCTACCTGACCGCGCTGCCGCCCGGCCCGCTGCGGGAGCTGATCGCCGGCCGGGTCGCGGCCGGCCTGTTCTCCGGCGGCGCGGACGCCGAACCCACCGGAACCGCCAATCAAACCCGGACAACGATTGCCGTACGCGTGGACGACGCCTACGAGTTGACCGGCACCAAGGTGTTCATCGGCAACGCGCCGGTGGCCGGGCTGATGGACGTGTCGGCCACCCTGGACGGCGAGGTGCGGCTGTTCTTCGCCGACACCGCCGCCCCCGGTTTCGAGGTGGTGCACACCCACGAGTTCATGGGCCTGCACGGCGCCCGGATCGGCATGATCCGCCTGGACCGGGTGCGGGTGCCGGCCGGGGCGCTGATGCCGGAGCTGTCCGACGGCTGGCGGATGCGCCCGGACGGCACCGCCGAGCCCGGCGTGCCCGATCCGGCGACCGACCTGGGCCTGCTGGCGCTGCTCGGCCGGCATCTGGTGATCAGCGGCCCGTCGCTGGCCACCGCCCGGGCCGCGCTCGGCTGGCAGCGGGAGTTCGCGGCCCGCCGGCACATCGACGGCCGGCCGCTCGCCACCTATCCCGAGGTGGCCCGCCAGGTCACCGAGACCGAGGCGGACGGCCATCTGATCGAGAGTGTGCACCTGTGGTGTGTGCACGACGGCCGCACCGACCGGCGCCCCGACCTGGAGGCGGCGAAGAACGTGATGTCCCGGGCGGCCTGGCGGGCGGTCGACGACACCCTGTCGATGCTCGGCGGTGAGGGGTACGAGACGGCGGCGAGCAAGTCGGCCCGGGGCGCGGTTCCGTCCCCGGTGGAGCGGGCCTTCCGCGACGCCCGGGGCCTGCGGGTGGCCGGCGGGGTGGACACCATGCTGGACAAGTGGTCCGCCGAGGCCGCCCTGCGCGACTGGTCACCCGCCGCACCGTGGCCCGCCGCACCGCCGGGCGGCTCGGGCTCGGCCGACATGCGCCGGGTGGACGCGGACGCGGCCCGGCTGGCCGGGTACTGCGCGCGGCGGCCCGGGGGCCAGCGCACCCGGATCCTGCTCGGCCGGATCGCCGGCGAGCTGTTCGGCCAGGCGGTGACCCTGGCCCGCGATCCCGGCCACCGCCTGGCCCGGACGGTCTGCGCCCGGTCCCGGTACCGGCTGGCCGCCCTGTTCGCCGAACTGGACGACACCGACTTCGACACCGACTTCGGCACCGACTTCGACACCGAGGAGATCGCATGACCCCCGAACAGCTCGAACCCGCCCTCACCGCGATCTGGCAGCGGGTCTTCGAGGTGGACCGGATCGCGCCGGGCGACGACTTCTTCGCCCTGGGCGGCCACTCCCTGCTGGCCATCCGGATCGCCGCCGAGGTCCGCGGCGAGCTGGGCGTGCCCCTGCCGGTCCGGGCCGTCTTCGACCACCCCACGGTCTCCGGCGTCGCGGCCTGGCTCGCGGCGCGAACGCGCTGACGGGCGTTCGCCGAGGAGGTGTCCCGGTGGCCGCCGACCGCCGGCGCGCTCGGGCCGGGCTGCGCCAGCCGGATCACCTGTTCCTGATCAGCCTGCTCCAGAATCGACGGCGTTGCGCGGGCACCGCGGGCATCGCGGTCGCGGCACCGGAGCCATCGATACGCGGCGTCTGGGCAAGACGCCATTCGTAGCGCCGCCCGGCCGGCTCCCGGTCCCGCCACTCGACGAGCCATCCGGACTTCCCGTCCAGCGGACGGGCCTGCTGGAACTCGCCGAAACTCCGCAACTCGGTGACGACCGGCGGGGGCTTGCCGTCGGCGTAGGGAAACACGAACTTGACCAGGAGGTCACTGAGCACGGAGCCGCCGTTGCTGTCGGCGGGGAGCCGGTCCGTCCAGACGAGGTGGTCGAATCCGTGACGCCGGAGCGGCGCCCAGAGCCCGGCGGGGCGATAGGTGACGACCCAGTCGAACGGCGCGGTGAGTCCCGGATCGAAGACCAGCCAGACCCGCGGCTGGTGGTTACGGGTCAGGGGCAGCGCGGTGATGCTGCCGGCACTGCCGGTGAGATTCGCCTCGAACTCGATCTCCTCGAGCCTGACGAACCGATCGCCGTCGTCGGACACGATCGGGCGGATGGCCCGTTGTGTCACTCGTGGACCCGGCGTGGTCGTCCGGCATTCCTCGATCTTGTCGCCGGCGTCGTCGGCACCGATCGTGACCGTCAGGACCAGGCTCTCCCGGTAGATCAGACCCTCCTGATCGATGATCCGGTCGATCGCGTTGACATACCGCTGATGGCCGACCTCGATGGCCGCCGCCCGCTGGTTGGCCTTGTCGGCTTCGGCCTGCAGCTGCTCGTCACGGCGTACGTAATAGAGAAGGGTGAACCGCACGACCAGGAAGAGCAGGCACGAGACGGCCACGGCCGTCAGGATCCACCGGCCGACACCGCCGGAGAATCCCGCCAGCTGGGCGACTCCGGCCGCACTGCCGACAACCGCGACGGTGTAGTTGAGGAATGCCCTGAGGATCGTGCGCCGTGGTTTCGTCATGATTGACAGCCCTCCGGCCGTCCATCATGCCAAAAGGGTTATCCTGGACATGTCACCCGCGCGGATGACGGCCCGAGCGAATAGGCCAGAAGTGGGTTACCGGCCGGTATCCATTGTGATCTCACAAGACCGCGACCCATGCTTGTGGAGTTCATCGCGATCGATCAGCATGAACGATTCGGATCATTGACGACGGAGACCACATGCGAAAGTCGCCGGAAAGGGACCAGGCCGGGACGGACGGATATCCACCGGATCCCGGCGGCGAAGGCAGCAGCGTCTTCCGGGAACTCCTGGCCGCGCCGACCCTTTTCACCGAGGCGCTGTCACCACCGCTCCTGCTGACGATCTCCCTGCTCCTCTCCGCGCTCCTCGTCGGCCTGGCCACCACCACGTTGACGGCCTGACCAGGCACGCCGATCCCGGGGAACGTGACTACCGGAAGTTGCCGCCCTCGCCACCCGGGCGGGAGTGGGACTCGGCGGTCATGATGTCTGTGGCCAACGTAATCGCATCCTTATGACTGATCTTTTCTTCGGGTCACCCGTAAAGGGCGGAACCACGTCACAGCGTGGCACCACTTCGATTAACTGCCCGCATCCCGAATGGGTGATGTTCCGCGGGGTCGCGAATCCAGCCCGAATATACCGCCCGAACGGATACGGCACTGATCCGATCGACCTATTCATCGCCTTTCAGGGCCCGCAGGGCCAGGGACCAGGGGAAGGCTGCCAGGGCGGCGGCGCCGTCGGCGGTGTCGTGGGGTTCCCACTGGCCGGGGCCGAACAGGACCGTGACGCCCTCCGCGCGCAGCTGGCCGACGCTGCGGCGGAACGGCAGGCGGGCGGCCAGGGCGCGGTTGACGTAGGGCAGGACCACCACCGGGATGCCCAGGCCGGGCGCCTCGGCGAGCAGGCCCAGCACGTAGGTGTCGGCGATGCCCAGGGCGAACTTGTTGACCGTGTTGTAGGTGGCCGGGGCCAGGATCACCGCGTCCGGCCGGGGTGGGCGCGGTTCGCTGGGCAGCCGGTAGTGGCTGCGGACCGGGCGGCCGGTCTGCTCCGCCAGGGCGTCGGAGTCGATGAAGGCCAGCGCCGACGGGGTGGCCACCACCTGCACGGTCCACCCGTCGGCCTGGGCCAGGGCCACCAGCCGGCCGACCTCGCCGGCGGCCCCGGACGCGCACACCAGGACGTACAGCACCCGGCTGTTCGTGATCATCCTTCCACGATATTCATCGCCTGCCAGATCCGGTCGGCGGTGTAGGGCAGGTCGGTCAGGCGGATGCCGATGGCGTCCCGCAGCGCGTTGCCCAGGGCCGGCGAGACCGGGTTGTACGGGGATTCGCTCATCGACTTGGCGCCCAGCGGGCCGATCGCGTCGGTGGTCCTCGCGAAGTGGACTTCGGTGTCGGGGACGTCGGCCACCGTGGGCAGGTGGTACTGCCGGAACGCGGTGGTCGTCACCGTGCCGGAGGGGTCGACGTCGACGTGTTCGGCGAGGGTGGCGCCGAGGGCCTGGGCGACGCCGCCCTCGATCTGGCCGCGCAGCTGGGCCGGGTTCATCACGGCGCCCGCGTCGGCGCTGTGCACCGAGCGCAGGATCCGCACCTCACCGGTGCCGGGGTCGACGGCGACCCGGAAGAACTGGGCGTTGAACGCCACCGACCGGGGGGTGCCGTCGAAGTGCCCGTGCGCGGTGACCGGCCCGCCCGCCCGGGCCAGCAGGCCGGCCGGGGACAGCGAGTCCAGGGCGTGCACCTCGGCGGGGGTGTGCCCGGCCAGCGCCAGCAGCTGGGCGCGCAGCGAGCGGGCGGCCAGCAGCACCGCCTTGCCGGCGACCACGACACCGGTGGAGGCGAACGCGCCGGTGTCGTGGCGGACCACGTCGGTGTCGGACTGCCGGATCACGATCCGGTCGGCGGTGGTGCGCAGCTCGTCGGCGACGATCTGGGCGTGCACGGTGGTGCTGCCGTTGCCGAACTCGGCGGTGCCGACGGCCAGCTCGTACCGGCCGTCGGCCCGCAGGGTGACGCTGGCGTCGGCGTAGTGGCCGCCGGGCGGCCCGGCGGCGATCATCGCGATGGCCATGCCCTCACCGACCAGCCAGCCGGGTGGCGCGTCGTCGGCGGTGGCGGCGGCCGCGCGCATCCGGTCCAGGCACTGGTCCAGGCCGTAGCTGGCGATGCCGAGGTCGGGCGCGTGGCTGCCGGGGGCGGTCAGGTCGTCACCGGGCCGCACCACGTTGATCTCCCGGAAGGTGACCGGATCCATCCCGATCATGCGGGCCACCTCGTCGAGGGTCTGCTCGACGGCGAACGTGACCTGCCCGAGCCCGTAGCCGCGGAAGGCGCCGGCCGGCACGGTGTGCGTGTAGACCGAGCAGGCGTCGGTCCGGATGTTGGCGCACCGGTACACCGCGAGGGTCTCGTGACAGCCGTGGTGCATGACCGAGGGACCATGATTGCCGTACGCGCCGGTGTTGACCAGAACGTTCAGTCGCAGCGCGGTCAGCGCGCCGTCCCGGCGCGCCCCCGCCTTGACGGTGATCACGAACGGGTGGCGGGTGGTCGCCGCGGTGAACTGCTCGGCCCGGGTGTACTCCCATTTCACCGGCCGCCCGGTCCGCAGCACGGCGAGCGCGACCAGGTCCTCGACCAGCATCTCCTGCTTGCCGCCGAACCCGCCGCCGACCCGGCCGGCGACCACCCGCACGGTGTCCAGCGGGCGGCCGAACAGCCGGGCGACGGCCCGCCGGGTCAGGAACGGTGTCTGCGTGCTGGACCGGATGACCAGCCGGCCGGTCTCGTCCAGCCAGCCCACCGCCCCGTGCGTCTCCAGGCTCGCGTGCTGCACCCGGGGGGTGCGGAAGGTGGCCTCGTAGACGGCGTCGGCGGCGGCGAACCCGGCCTCGACGTCGCCGAGGGTGGCGTGCAGCTCCCCCACCACGTTGGCCGACGCCCGCGCGATGCCCTGCGCCACCCCCTTGTCGCCGTGCACGAGCGGTGCGCCGGGCAGCAGGGCCAGGGCCGGATCGACCACCGCCGGGAGTACGTCGTACTCCACGCGCAGTCGCCGCACCCCCTCCTCGGCCGCCGCTTCGGAGACCGCGACCACCGCGGCGACGCGCTGGCCGGTGAACCGCAGCACCTCGTCCAGGACCCGGGTGTCGTAGGGGTCCTCCGCCTCGGACTCGTGCTGCCCGGTGGAGAACAGCCGGTCGGGCGCGTCCTTGTGGGTGAGCACCGCCTCCACGCCGGGGACGGCGAGGGCGGCGGAATCGTCGATCGACACGATCCGGGCGTGCGCGTGCGGGGACCGCAGCACTTTGAGGTGCAGCAGGCCGGGCACGTCGACGTCGAAGGTGTAGCGGGCGGCGCCGGTGACGATCTGTGGCCCGGCGGGCGCCCCGAGGCTGGACCCGACGGCGGCGGAGCCGGGTGCGCGTCCGGCGCGGGGGCGGCCCTCGACGGCGTCGAGGATGGCGCGGTAGCCGGTGCAGCGGCACAGGTTGCCCTTGAGGGCGCGGGGCAGGTCGCTCTTCTGGGCCTCGGTCAGAGCAACCGTGGTCATGATCATTCCGGCCGTACAGAATCCGCATTGGAAGCCCTGTGCGTCCAGGAAACCCTGCTGGACCGGATGCGGTGCGCCGTCGGCGGAGGCCAGGCCCTCGATGGTGGTGACCCGGCGGCCGCGCGCCCGGAACGCCGGGTAGACGCAGGAGTGCACCGGTTCGCCGTCCACGTGCACCGTGCACGCCCCGCAGTCGCCGGCGTCGCAGCCCTTCTTGACCCCGAAGCAGCCCTCCTCGCGCAGGTAGGTGCGCAGGCACTGGCCGGGGCGCGGGGTGCGGTCGTGCGGTGTTCCGTTGATCTCGATGGTCATGCGGTACGCCTTCCTGCCGGCCGCCGGGTGCGGCCGGAAGTGCTGGTCAGGACATCAGTTCAGCCCTGATCTGGGCCGCGTAGCGATGGGTGAGGTGCCGGCGCCAGGCGGGGCTGCCGTGCACGTCGTCCACCCAGTCATCCAGCCCGTCCACATTTTTCACGACATATGGCTTCTTCGTCGCGGCGGTGACCGTCAGCGACAGCTCCCCGTCCGGCTCCACCCGGCCGATCAGCAGCACCGCCGAGCGCCCATGACGGAACAGAGACCCGCGCCGGTACGCGGTACGAGCACTCAGCGTGGCCATGGGCAGCCGGACGGCGCGCAGGAGCTCTCCGTCGGACAGAACGTTCCGTCCCTCACCGGTGACGAAATCAGCGGCCGGCACCTCACGGCTCGACCCGTCCGGCCCGGCCACCACACACGTCCCGGCCATCGCCACGCTCAGCGAGATCATCGGCCCGGCCGGCAGCGACGCGCACAGGTTCCCGCCGACGGTCGCCACGTTCCAGATCTTGAACGAGGCCAGGAACGCGTGACAGCACTCCAGCACGATCGGGAACCGCTCCCCCAGCCCGGCGGCGAGCTGGGCGATCGTGCAGGTGGCGGCCACCTCGACGTGGTCGCCGTGGAAGGTGAGCGGGGGCCATCCGGCAGCCGTCAGGTCGAGCAGCCGGGTGATCTCCGGGCGCGGCTCGCCGAACAGCGCGGTCCCCCCGCCCAGCCAGGCGTCGCCGGGCCGCCAGTCGCCGGGCGCGGCCGGGCTGATCACTGCGGTGACGGTGTTCAGATCCACGGAAACACGCTACGCGCTCGATGTTTCCGTTCTCCGCGATCTTGAAAGCCCCGGGTGAACCTGCCGTCCGTTCCCACGGCTCGGGACTTTCGGCCCTGATCGCGTGAGAAGTGCCTGGTCAAGAGTGGGCATCGACATTGGGGAAAGGACCGCAGTGGAAGCGCTCGATATCGCTCGGTGGCAATTCGGCATCACCACCGTGTATCACTACATCTTCGTTCCGATAACGATCGGTCTATCCTTCCTGGTAGCGGGCATCCAGACGGCCTGGGTGCGAACCGGAAAAGAGAAGTACCTCCGGGCCACCAAATTCTGGGGCAAACTCTTCCTGATCAACTTCGCGATCGGTGTCGTCACCGGCATCGTGCAGGAGTTCCAGTTCGGCATGAACTGGTCGGCGTACTCCCGGTTCGTCGGTGACATCTTCGGCGCGCCGCTGGCCATCGAGGGCCTGCTGGCCTTCTTCCTGGAGTCGACATTCCTGGGCCTGTGGATCTTCGGCTGGGACAAGCTGCCGCAGAAACTGCACCTCGCGACCATCTGGACCGCGGCGACCGGCACCCTGATGTCCGCCTACTTCATCCTCGCCGCCAACTCCTGGATGCAGCACCCGGTCGGCTGGACCATGGGCGACGGACGCGCCGAACTCACCAGCATCGGGGCCGTCCTCACCAACTCCACCACCCTGGTCACCTTCCCGCACACCATCACCGCCTGCTTCCTCACCGCCGGCGCCCTGCTCCTCGCGGTCAGCGCCTGGCACCTGATGCGCGGCAACCAGGAGGAGGTCTTCCGGCCGTCGCTGCGCCTCGGCGCCTGGGTCGCGCTGATCGCCGGACTCGGCGTGATGATCACCGGCGACATCCAGGCCCGGGTGATGACCGAACAGCAGCCGATGAAGATGGCCGCCGCCGAAGCCCTCTACGACAACACCGAGTCCGCGTCCTTCTCGATCTTCACGATCGGCTCGCTGGACGGCTCCGAGGAACTCTACTCGGTGCGCATCCCCTCCCTGCTCTCCTTCATGGCCACCGGGTCGCCGTCCGGCGAGGTCGAAGGCATCAACGACCTTCAGCGGGAGTACGTGCAGACGTACGGCGCGGGCGACTACGTGCCGAACGTGCCGATCAGCTACTGGTCGTTCCGGCTGATGATCGGCTTCGGGGCCCTGGCCATGGCGATCGCGGCGGTGGCGCTGTGGACCACCCGCGGCGACCGCAACCCGAGATCCCGGTGGCTGTGGATCGCCTCGATCAGCACCGTCGCCATGCCGCTGCTGGCCAACTCGTTCGGCTGGATCTTCACCGAGATGGGCCGCCAGCCGTGGACC
Source organism: Actinoplanes sp. G11-F43 (assembly GCF_050589265.1). NCBI lineage: Bacteria > Bacillati > Actinomycetota > Actinomycetes > Micromonosporales > Micromonosporaceae > Actinoplanes > Actinoplanes sp. G11-F43. The sequence goes on along the minus strand of NZ_JBNZCE010000036.1, from coordinate 37,817 downwards.
GTGTTCGGCCTGTTCAAAACCGAGGACTCGGTCTCCCCCGCGGTCTCCACCGGCGAGGCCGCCACCGGCCTGATCGTGCTGACCGTCCTCTACGGCGTACTCGCCGTCATCGAATTCGGGCTGTTCATCAAATACGCCAAAGCCGGCGCGCCGGACATCCCGCCACCCGCGGACAACGACGACGCCGACAAACCACTCGCGTTCGCCTACTGAGGACCCGGAGTCATGGAACTCACCACCGTCTGGTTCATTCTGATCGGCGTCCTCTGGGCCGGCTACTTCCTCCTCGAGGGCTTCGACTTCGGCGTCGGCATCCTGCTGCCGGTACTCGGCCGCGACGAGCGGTCCCGCCGGCTCGCCATCAACACCATCGGCCCGGTCTGGGACGCCAACGAGGTCTGGGTGCTGGTCGCCGGCGGCGCCACCTTCGCCGCCTTCCCCGAGTGGTACGCCACCCTCTTCTCCGGCTTCTTCCTCCCCCTGCTGCTGATCCTGGTCGCGCTGATCGTTCGCGGACTCGCCTTCGAATACCGCGGCAAACGTGACTCGGCCCGCTGGAAACAGGGCTGGGACCTGGCCATCTTCTGGGGCAGCCTGATCCCGGCGATCCTCTGGGGCGTGGCGTTCGGCAACATCCTGCGCGGCGTGCCCCTCGACGCCCAGCACGAGTACGTGGGCGGCTTCTTCAACCTGCTCAACCCGTACGCAATCCTCGGTGGTCTGACGACGTTGACCCTGTTCACCCTGCACGGTGCGGTGTTCCTGGCCCTCAAGACGGACGGGCCGATGCGGGCCGAGGCCGGCCGGCTCGCCTTCCGGCTGTCACTGGCCGCCGTCCCGATCGCCGCCGCGTTCCTGCTCTGGACCGGCATCGTCAACCTCGACGCCTTCGGCATCGCACTGTCCGTGCTCGCCGCCGTCGCGCTGCTCGGCGCGGTCTGGTTCACCAGGGCCCGGCGGGAGGGCTGGGCCTTCACGGCCACCGGCGCCACCATCCTGCTCGCGGTCGCCGCCCTGTTCACCACCCTGTTCCCGAACGTGATGCCGTCCTCGCTGGACCCGGCCGACAGCCTCACCGTGATCAACGCGTCGTCCACCCCCTACACACTCACCGTGATGACCTGGGTCGCCGTCGCGTTCACCCCGATCGTGCTCATCTACCAGGGCTGGACCTACTGGGTGTTCCGCAAGCGGCTCACGCTCAGCGACATCCCGGCCTGACCTTTCCCTGGAAGGAACCCGATGAAGCCGCTGGACCCCCGGCTCCTCAGGTACGCCCGCGCCACCCGCACCTACCTGGTGGCGACCGTCGCCCTCGGCGCCGTCCACGCCGTCCTGCTGATCGCCCAGGCACTACTGCTGGCCGAAGCGATCACCGCGGTCTTCCTGGACGGCGCCGGCGTGACCGCCCTGACGACCGGGATCCTCGGCACCCGCACCCCGCTGCTCGCGGCCCTGGTCCTGGTCATCGCGGCGAAAGCCGCGGTGGCCTGGCTCCAGGAAGTGGCCGCCGCCCGCTCCGCCGCCACAGTCAAAAGCCAGCTCCGCCGCCACCTCCTCGACCACGTCGCCGCCCTCGGCCCGGCCGGGCGCAAACCGGCCGGCGAGATCGCCACCCTCGCCGGCGACGGCCTCGACGCCCTCGACTCCTACTTCGCCAGATACCTGCCACAACTCGTGCTCGCCGCCCTGGTCCCCGGCATCCTGCTGCTGAAACTACTGCCCGCCGACCTGCTCGCCACCGGCACCATCGCGCTCACCCTGCCGCTGATCCCACTGTTCATGGCCCTCGTCGGCATGCACACCGAAGCCCAGAACCGGCGCCAGTTCCGGCTCCTCGCCCGGCTCTCCCACCACTTCCTCGACGTGATCGCCGGACTGCCCACCCTCAAACTCTTCGGCCGGGCCCGCGCCCAGGCCGGCATCATCCGCCGGATCAGCGACGACCAGCGCCGGCACACCATGCGCACCCTCCGGACCGCGTTCCTGTCCTCCCTCGTCCTCGAACTACTCGCCACCCTGTCCGTCGCGCTCGTCGCCGTCGGCATCGGGCTGCGCCTCGTCTCCGGCAGCCTCGACCTGACCACCGCGCTGCTCGTGCTCATCCTCGCCCCCGAGGCGTACCGGCCACTGCGCGAAGTCGGCGCCAACTTCCACGCCAGCGCCGAAGGACTCGCCGCCGCCGAAGAGGTGTTCGCCGTCCTGGAGACACCACTCCCGGCCACCGGCACCCGCACCCCACCCACCGGGGACATCGTGTTCGACCAGGTCGAAGTACGGTTCCCCGACCGGTCCGGCACCGCACTCCGGCTGACCGCCACCATCGAACCCGGCAGTGTCGTCGCGCTCACCGGCCCCTCCGGCTGCGGCAAGTCCACCGCACTGTCCGTACTCCTCGGGTTAGTCACCCCGACCGCCGGGCAGGTGACCGTCGGGGGCGTACCCCTCAAAGACCTCGACCTCGCCGCCTGGCGGCGCCGCATCGCGTGGGTGCCGCAACGGCCGCACCTGTTCGCCTCCACGGTCCACGACAACATCGCCCTCCCGGACGCGCCCTTCCCGGAAGTGGTCGCCGCGGCCCGCGACGCGGGCGCCGACACGTTCATCCGCGACCTGCCGGAGAGCTACACGACACCGCTCGGCGACCACGGCACCGGCCTGTCCGCCGGGCAACGGCAACGGATCGCCCTGGCCCGCGCCTTCCTGCGCGACGCGCCGATCGTGCTCCTCGACGAACCCACCGCCAACCTCGACACCGACACCGCCGCCGAAGTGATGACCGCGATCCGCCGCCTGGCCGCCGGGCGCACCGTGCTGATCGCCGCCCACCGGCCGGAACTGATCGCCCTGGCCGACCGGGTCATCCCCCTGACCGAGAATCTGGTGCCGGCATGACCGCTGTCCCCATACCCGCTCCCGGCCTCTCTGCTGCCGAAACCTCTCTCACCCACACCTCTCCTGGCGGCACCTCTCCTGCCGGCACTTCTCCTGGCGGCACCTCTGCTGCCGGCGCCTCTGCTGCCGGCACCTCTCCTGGCGGCACCTCTGCTGCCGGCACCTCTCCTGGCGGCACCTCTCCTGGCGGCACCTCTCCTGGCGGCACCTCTGCTGCCGGCACCTCTCCTGGCGGCACCGATCACCATCCGGGCGGCTCTGGGGGCGGCCTCAGTCCCTGGTCCCTGATCCGGCCCGCCGCCGGACGGCTCACCCTCGCCGTCATCGCCGGAACCGGCGCCGCCGGAGCCGCCGTCGCACTCACCGCCTGCTCGGCGTGGCTGATCTCCCGAGCCGCCCTGCACCCACCCGTCCTGCACCTGATGGTGGCCATCGTCGCCGTCCGGGCCTGCGGACTCTCCCGCGGCGTACTGCGCTACCTGGAACGGTTGATCGGTCACGACGCCGCCTTCCGGATCCTCACCGACGTACGGGTACGCCTCTACACCCGCCTGGAACGCCTCGCCCCCGCCGGACTCGCCGACTTCCGCCGCGCCGACCTGGCCCGCCGGCTCGCCGCCGACGTGGACGCGGTACTCGACCTGATCACCCGGGTGGTCCTGCCGTACGCGGTCGCCGCCGTCGTCAGCCTCGCCTCGACCCTCGTGGTGTCCGCGCTGGTGCCGGCCGCCGGACTCGTCCTCGCCCTCACCCTGCTGGTCGTCGGGGTGGGCGTCCCGGTCCTGCAGCGGGCCGCGGCACGACGCGCCGACGGCCGGCTGGCACCACTGCGCGCCGAACTGTCCACCGGAGTCGTCGACCTGCTGCACGGCCTGCCGGACCTGACCGCGTACGGCTCCACCCGCGACCGCCTCGACCACCTGGCCGCCATCGACGCCCGCCTCACCGAGACGTCCCGCCGGTCCGCGGCCACCGCCGGCCTGGGCGCCGCGGTCACCGCCCTGAGCACCGGCGCCGCCGTGCTGGCCGGCCTGGTCGCGGGCGCCGCGGCGGTCCACGCCGGCTCCCTGAACGGTGAACTGCTGGCCTTGATCGTGCTCACCCCACTGGCGGTGTTCGAGATCGCCGGCCCTCTTCCGGCAGCCGCCCAGCGCTGGGCCACAGCCCGAACCTCCCTCCACCGCCTGACCGAACTCTGGCAAACCCCCGACCCCCTCACCACCGCACACCACCGAACGCCCCCGACCTCGCGTCCCCACCCGCACAACAGCGCCGCACTCACCTCACGTGCCGACCTACGGCACGAACCGAACCACAGCCCGGCACGCGAGACCACGCTCACCTCACGTGACGACCTACGGCACGAACCGAACCACAGCCCGCGGTGCGAGGGCGGGGTGCCGGAGATGCGGGTGGAAGGAGTCACCGCCGGATGGGTCGCCGGGCGTACCGCGGTGCGCGGGGTTGATCTGGTACTTCCGGCCGGTGGGCGGGTGGCGCTGGTCGGGCCGAGCGGATCCGGGAAGAGCACAGTGGCGGCGCTGCTGGTGCGGTTCCTGGACCCGCGCTCCGGGCGGGTCACCATGAACGGGCGGGACCTGCGGGAGATCCCGGCCGACGAGGTCCGGCGAACCGTGGGCTACCTGCCGGAAGACGCCTACCTGTTCGACACCACCATCGGTGACAACCTGCGGATCGCCGCACCGGACGCGGACACCGGCCGGATGCGCGAGGCACTACGGCAGGCCCGGCTGCTGGACTGGGTGGACAGCCTGCCGGACGGCTTGGACACCCTGGTCGGCGAACACGGGATGGCCCTGTCCGGCGGCCAGCGCCGACGGCTGGCCCTGGCCCGGCTGCTGCTCGGCGACGCCCGGATCCTGATCCTCGACGAACCCACCGAGCACCTCGACGACGAGACCGCGGCGGCCCTGACCCGAGACCTGCTGTCCGCGGCCGGCACCCGCACGGTCCTACTGATCACTCACCGCACCGACCTGGACGGCCTGACGATCACCCGCCTGGGCTGACCGCTGCCGACAGATCCCCACAGACAGGCCCACACCTGACAACCCCACCCCCCCCGACCGATTTGCGGCTAGCCGTACCTCAGACAGGTTATGGGAGTGCGATAAGACCTCTGGTGTACAGCCGGGCTGATCGAGCCGTACGTCAGCGAGGTAATCGACCCACCATTACGTGCCTGAGGTACGGCTAGCCGCAAATTCGGTGGGTCGGTCGGTGGGTGGGTGGGGGTGTGGCTCCTGGTGGGGCGGGTTAGACGTGGGCTGGGGACTTTGCGGGGGCTGGGGCTGCCGGGAGGGTCAGGGTGAAGGTGGTGCCCCGGCCTACCACCGACTGCACCGCGATCGTGCCGCCGTGGTCGCGGACGATGTCGCGGACGATGGCCAGGCCCAGGCCGGGGCCCTGAACCGCCTGGTCCATGGCGTTGCCGGCCCGGTGGAACGGGGTGAACAGGCCGGGCACGTCCTCGGCGGGGATGCCGATGCCGGTGTCGGTGACCGAGATCGCCACGGTACGGGCGTCGGCCGCCATCCGGCAGGTGACGCTGCCGCCGGACGGGGTGAACTTGATGGCGTTCTCCATCAGTTTGCGCAGGGCCCGCTGGAGTTGGGTGCGGTCGCCGCGTACCCAGCCTTCGTCGGCGTTGAAGGTGACGGTGAGGTTCTTGGCGCGGGCCGCGTTGTTCAGTTCGTGCCGGACCATGCCGGCGACGGCGGCCAGGTCGAGGGTTTCGGCGTGTACCGCGGCGCCGTTGTCGGGCCGGTCCAGGAGCACCAGGTCGCCGATGGTGTCGTGCAGGCGGTGGGCGTTGCGCAGGATGGCGTTGAGGGCGCGCTGCTGCATGCTGCTGAGGGCGGTGCCGTCCTCGTCGGCGATCATCTCGGTGTAGCCGAGGATGCTGGTCAGGGGCGTACGCAATTCGTGGGTGACGGTTTGGATGAAGACGTCTTTGCGCTGGTCGAGCATGCGCAGTTCGGTGATCAGGCGGGCCTGGTCGTTCTGCAGGCTGAGCTGGCGCAGGGTGCGTTCGATCTCCCGGCAGACGCCGGTCAGGAGGCGTTGTTCGGCGTCGGTCCAGTCGGGGGTGCCGGGGCGGCTGAGGTGCAGGTATCCGGGTGCGCATTCGGCGTCGCCGCCGACGGTGAGCCAGACGGTGCCGTCGGGGCCGCGTTCGGGGGCGCAGGGTTTGCCGCTGATCAGGGTGACGGTGCGTTCGGTGGGCAGGTCGGGGGTGCCGTCGGGCCAGCCGGCGCGCATCTCGCCGCGGCCGGGGACGGCGAGTTCGCAGTGTACGGTGGCGGCTCCGACGGCGACGCCGACGAGTTCGGTGATGCGGCGGGCGGCGTGGGCGGGGTCGTCGAGTTCCTGCATCTGGGCGGCGACGGCTTGGCGGAGTCCGGCGCGGGCGGCGCGGGCGTGTTCGGCGGCGAGCAGGGTTTCGGTTTGGGCGGCGAGGTCGTTGAGGGCTTCGATGACGGTGCGCAGTTCGGTGGAGCCGGCGGGTTCGGCGCGGACGGAGCGGTCGCCTTCGGCGAGTCGGCGGATGGTTTTCTCCAGGTCGCCGAGGGGGACGAGGAGTTGTCGGCGGCCGACGCGGGCGACGGCGTATCCGATGGCGAGGATGGCGACGACGACGCAGGCGGAGAGGATGGCCATTTCGCGGCGGTTGCCGTCGGCGGTGGCGCGCATGTCGGCGCGTTCGGCGGCGAGGGCCTGGTCCATCTCGGCGTTGACGGTGCGGAGCTGGTCGAAGAGGTGTTTGCCTTGGGTGGCGTGTTCGTCGTCGGTGGTGGTGGGGGTGGTGACCGGGGTGGGGTCGGCGCCGGTGCTGGGCAGGCGGCCGGCGACGATCGGTACGGCGTAGCCGTCGAGCCAGGCGTGGACGGCTTCGCGCTGGCGGCCGAGGAGGGCGGCGACGCGGGCGGTGGTGCTGTTGCGGCCGACGGTGTCGAGGGCGGTCATGGCGGCGGCGCGGCTGTTCTCGTACGGTTCGAGGAAGATCTCGTTTCCGGTGAGCTGGTAGCCGCGTACTCCGGTCTCGGCGTCGGTCATCTCCTGGAGCACGTGGTCGTTGGCGATTTCGGCGCGGGTGGCGCGGTCGGTCTCGCTGTCCTGTTCGGCGCGCAGGATGGCGCCGAACCCGAATTGGATGAGCAGCAGGACCATGAAGAGCCCGAGCATGGCCAGGGAGCCCACGTTGAGGCGACGCTGCACACTCATCGGCGGCGTACCTCGCGGGCGGTCATGCCTCTCAGTTCGGCAGGGTGGGGGTGTGACCTAAGTCGCCGCGCCCTGTTTTAGGCGGCGTGCTCATGGTGGCGGACGGTGCCTTTGCCGGCGGCTTTGGCGGCGTACATGGCGGTGTCGGCCTTCTTCAGCAGTCCGGTGAGGCCGCTGTCCTGCCCCGCCGTCAGGTTCGCCAGGCCGATGCTGCCGCCGACGGTGACGGTGTGGCCGTGGATCCGCATGGGTTCGGCGATCCGTTCGAGTAGCCGCCGGGCCACGTCGCCGGGCTCGGGCGAGCCGGTCAGCAGGATGGCGAACTCGTCGCCGCCGATCCGGCTGACCAGGTCGTCGGGGCGTAGTTCGGCGGTGAGCCGGCGGGCGATCACGACGAGCACGTCGTCGCCGGCCGCGTGTCCGAGGGTGTCGTTGACCGGTTTGAACCCGTCCAGGTCGAGGATCATCGCGGTGACTCCGTGGTGTGGTCCGGCCAGGATGCCGGCGGCCCGGGTTTCGAAGGCGGCCCGGTTGAGCAGTCCGGTGAGCGCGTCGTGGTGGGCCTGGTGTTCGAGGACTTCGGTCATCCGGCCGAGGGTGGCGAGGGTGAGGAATTGGCGGAGCAGGACGAGGGAGAAGGTGGCGAGCAGGGTCCAGACGAGGACCGGGTCGAGTTGTCCGGTCGCGGCTTGCCGGGTGGCGGCGATGGCGACGGCGAAGACGACGGGGACGTACGGCAGCAGGGCCCAGCCCCGGAACACCAGTGAGCGTGGTTGTTCGACGCCTGGTTTGGGCGTCGACAGCCGGCTGGACGCGGCCATCACCAGGGCGGTCAGGATGTAGCCGCCGCCGACGCCGTGGGCGTACCAGACTCCGCCGTCCAGGTCGTTGTGGGTGGCGGTCAGTAGTGTCACCGCTTGGATCAGCGCGGCCATCGCGAGCAGGTGCTGGGCGTTGCCGCTCTGTCCCGGCTCGGCGGCGGCCAGGGTGACCAGGGCGATCACCGCGCCGAACACCAGCAGGCCGACGATGGTGACCCGGTCGCCCGCGCCTCCGTCGGTGACCGGGCCGGCGCTGGACAGGACGAGTTCCCAGGCGAGCGCGAACATCGCGCCGAACACCGCGGTGATGTCGATCAGCAGGCGCGCCGCGGCGAGGCCGCGCGGCCGTGGTGCGGCGAGGATCAGCGCGATGGGGACGAAGCCCGCCGCCACCGTCGACAGGAGCCCGCCCAGCCCGGCGAGTTCGTCGGCGACGAGGATCGAGATCAGCAGGACGACGTTGCCGAGCGACCAGATCGCACATGCCACCGCTCCGCACGCGAAGGCCTGCCGCATCCGCCGGATGTTGCCCGGGTCGACAGCCCTCCGCCGGTAGTGGATCGCCGCGTAACCGCTGGCCAGCGCGATGGTCGCGTCGGAGAGTGCCAGCCCGCCCGCGATCGGGAGCAGGTGGTAGAGGGCCTGGTATGCCACAGCGGTGACCAGACTGGCCAGCAATGCCGTCCGCAACCGCATTCAGACTCCGGTTCCTCGACACCGCGGCACTTGACCGAAAAGTCGATTGTGCCACATTTGTTCAGTCAGTCTCCTTGCGGAGCCGCGACGGTCCGGCCCTTAATCTGGGTGCATCAGACCGCCACGAGGGGGAACCATGTGCCGGAGCATCCATCAGTTGCACAACTTCGAGCCGCCGGCGACCGAGGACGAGATCCACGCCGCGGCTCTGCAGTACGTGCGGAAGATCGCGGGGAGCACCCGGCCGTCGCAGGCCAATCAGGCGGCTTTCGATCAGGCCGTCGCGGCGGTCACCGCGGCCACCGCGGAGCTGCTGGCGGCCCTGGTGACCAGTGCCGCGCCGCGCAACCGGGAGGAGGAGGCGGCGAAGGCCCGGGCTCGCGCCGAGAAGCGTTACGGGTGATAAAAACCCCATCATGGGGCAAAAACTCATCGGGTACGCGTTCCTCGCTCCCAGCCTGATCGGGGTCGGCGGCTTCCTGCTCGTGCCGGTCGCCGTGGTGGCCGGGATCAGCCTGCACCGGTGGGATCTGGTCGGCCCGGCGCACTGGGCCGGGCTGGACAACTACCGGTCGCTGCTCACCGATCCCGGGTTCGGCCGGTCGCTGCTGGTCACGGTGGTGTTCGTGCTGCTGGTGGTGCCGGCGCAGACGGTGCTCGGGCTGCTGGCCGCGGTGCTGCTGGACCGGCGGCTGCCCGGCTCGGTGGTCTTCCGGACCGTCTTCGTCCTGCCGTGGATCAGCGCCCCACTGGCGCTGGGGGTGGTCTGGCGGTGGATCCTCGACCCGTCCGACGGCGCGCTGAACACGATCCTCGGCGTCCGGGTGGAGTGGCTGACCGATCCCGCGCTCGCCCTGCCCACGGTGGCCGCGGTGACGGTCTGGCAGCACACCGGCTATGTGGCGCTGTTCTTCCTGGCCGGGCTGGCCGGCATCCCCCGGCAGTATCACGAGGCGGCCCGGGTCGACGGGGCGACCGCCTGGCAGGTGTTCCGCCGGATCTCGCTGCCGATGCTGCGGCCCACCACCTTCTTCGTGCTGGTGACCACGCTGCTGACCACGTTCCAGACGTTCGACACGGTGTACGCGATGACCCGGGGCGGTCCGGCCGGCGGCACCGACGTGATCACCTCGCTGATCCACCGGGAGGCGTTCGTGAATTTCCGGATGGGCCGGGCCGCGGCCGTGTCCGTCCTGCTGTCCCTGCTGTTGATCACGGTGACCGCGGTGCAGTGGACGCACTTCCGGAGACGGATCACGTACGAGGTGGGCTGATGTCCCGGTGGATGGTCTACCCGCTGCTCGGGGTGGGCGCGGTGGTGACGCTCGCGCCCTATCTGCTGAGTGTGCAGACGTCGGTGAAGACGCCGGAGCAGTTCGCGGCCGAGTCGCCGCTGGCGTTGCCGGATCCGGTCAGTGCCGGGGCGTACACCTCGCTGTTGATCGGTGAGCACACGCTGGCGCCGCCGCTGGTGATCACCGTGCAGGTGGTGGTGCTGGTGCTGGCCGGGCAGCTGACCTGCTCGGTGCTGGCCGCCTACGCGTTCGCCCGCCTCGACTTCCCCGGCCGTGATCTGCTGTTCCGGATCTACCTGGGCACCCTGACGATCCCCCTGGCGGCGACGCTGGTGCCCCGGTTCGTGCTGGTCAGCGAGCTGGGGTTGCGGGACACGTTCGCGGGGCTGGTGCTGCCGGCGCTGTTCGGTTCCCCGTACGCGATCTTCCTGCTCCGTCAGTTCTTCCGCGCCGTCCCCGGTGAGCTGCTGGACGCGGCACGCGCCGACGGCGCCGGGCATCTGCGGGTGCTGTGGCATGTGCTGCTGCCGTTGAGCCGCCCGGCCCTGGCCACCCTGTCGGTGATCACCGTGGTGACGCACTGGAACGACTTCCTCTGGCCGCTGGTGGTCACCGGCGGGGACCGCTGGCGGGTGCTGACCGTGGCGGTGTCCGCGCTGCAGAGCCAGTACCAGGGCGAATGGCCGCTGGTCATGGCCGCCACCACGCTCGCCACCGGTCCGCTGCTGATCCTGTTCGTGGCCCTGCAGCGGCACATCGTCCGGTCGATCACGATCACGGGGATGAGATGAGAGCCTTCGCCGCGCTCCTGCTGCTGCTCGCCGGATGTTCGGTGGCCGGGCCGCCGGACGCCACCGTCACCTTCCAGCTGTGGGACGAGCGGGTGGCCCGGGCGTACCGGGAATCGTTCGCGGTCTTCGAGAAACAGAATCCCGGCATCACGGTGCGGGTGCGGACGGTGCCGTGGGCCGACTACTGGACCACCCTGCCGGCCGACATCGCCGCGGGCACCGTCGCCGACGTCTTCTGGACCAACACCAGCAACTTCGGGTGGTACGCCGACACCGGGCGGCTCCTGCCGGTCGATGATCCGCAGAGCTCCGGCTGGACGAGGCCGGTGGTGGATCTCTACACCCGGGGCGGGACGCTGTGGGGCGTACCGCAACTGTGGGATTCGATCGCCCTCTTCGTCAACCGCGACCTGGTCGACAAGGCCGGCGTCGACCCGGCCGCCCTCGTCTGGAACCCGTCCGGCACCGGCGACACGTTCCTGCCCGCCGTGCGCAGGCTCACCGCCGGGCGGGTGTACGGCTACAACGCCGCCCTCGACAACCAGGCGGTGAGCTGGAACTTCGTCGGCTCCAACGGTGGCACCTGGCAGAACGGCGACACCTACGACTTCGCCGGCCGGCCTCGCACCGTCGAGGCCGTCCAGTACGTCGTCGACCTGATCAACAAGCATCACGTCGCCCCGCCGGCCGCCGACACCATCGTCAACGGCGACAAGACCCTCCAGCTGTTCACCCAGGGCCGGCTGGCGCTGTTCCAGTCCGGCCCGTACCACCTGAAGAGCGTCCAGGACGGCGCCCGGTTCCGCTGGGACGTGGCCCCGATCCCGGCCGGACCGGCCGGGCGGGTGAGCGTGGTGCACGGGGTGGCCGCGGTGGCGTCCGCCCAGACCCGCGACCGGGCCGCCACCGCGAAGGTGCTGCGCTGGCTCGGCTCCGCCGACGGTCTGCGCCCCATCGCCGCGGGCGGCTACGCGCTGCCCGGCGTGGTGGCCGTCGAACCGGAGTTCACCGCGTACTGGCGGCGGCAGGGTGTGGACGTGCGCCCGTTCCTGGACGCCGCCGCCGGCCCCACCTTCCCGGCCCCGGCCGGTCCCCGCGCCCAGGCCGGCGCCGACGCCGCACTCCCCTACCTGCGGGAGGTGTTCCAGGGCCGGCTGCCGGTCGCGGACGGCCTGCGCCGGGCCCAGGACGCCGCCAACCAGGCGCTCCGGGAGTAGACCTGTGTGGTGCGCCGCGGTGCGCATCGCACCGCAGCGCACCACACGTGATCACAGCGGTCCCAGGGCGGCGGCCGGGTCGGCGTCCAGGGACAGGGTCTCCAGGATCGTCAGGAGCAGGCGTTCCTCGTACCGGAAGTGGTTCTCCATGACCGCTCCCAGGCCGTCGACGTGTGTGCGCAGCTCGCCGGGGTCGGTGGTGCGGTCCATCGCGGCGGTCAGGCCACCGATCAGGTACGCGATCATCGAATGGTCCTGCTCCAGCCTGCCCAGCACCGGCCGTAACTCGGGGTGGGCGGCGCCGATCGCCGGGAACAGGGTGCTGTCCTCGCCGCGGTGATGGCCGTCGAGGGCCGTGCAGAAACCACGGCAGTACAGCAGCAGATCACTCAGGGCGGACTCGTCGGCGGAATGCTGGACGAGCCGCAGGGCTTCACGCAGGCGCTCGTGCACCTGACGCATCTCGTTGCTCCAGGCCACCAGCCTGGTCGTCTCGCGCTCAGACACGCGGAGACGAAGGTCGCGACGATGACACGCCGGTCTCCTTCGGTTCGGCGCCTCCATGCCTGACACGGTCTGCCACCGGCACGCGACGCTGCGACGACCCTACCTCACCGGGTGGCCGCCGCGAACCCGGCGAGCGCCTCCAGGTAGCCGGGCGCCATCAGGTCGCGGGGCGTGAAGATCGCGGTGAGGTGGGCGCGGACCGTGCTGTCCTCGACCTCGGAGCGGGCCAGCGAATGGTTGGCGCCGGCGAACCAGCGCACCGTGAGCCGCTTGCCGCCGAGTGCCGTCCGGTAGGCCTTCTCGGTCTCGTGCGCGTCCACGGTGCGGTCGTTGCCGGCCAGGATCAGCAGCACCGGGGTCTTCGCGTCGGCCAGCCGGTGCAGCGAGCCGGTGGCGTCGGACTTGAAGTTGCGCAGCACGAAATCCCACCGGGCCCGGCTCATCCGTTCCCCGGACGGGGCGGCCAGCAGATAGTCGTCGTAGCTGCGGCTGCCGTCGAGCACCCCGGCGACCCGCTGCCAGGAGGCCAGCTCGGCGTCCCGGGTGGCCTGGTCGGCGTGGTCGTGGTCGAGGGTGGCGGTCAGGTGGAACAGGCTCTGCCGCATCCAGTTGATCGCCGGGGAGACCGCGATGACGAAGGCGATCCGGTGATCCGCGGCGGCGACCGCGGGCACCACCCATCCGCCCTGGCCGGCACCCCACAGCCCGATCCGGTCCGGGTCGATGTCGGCGCGCCCGCGCAGGAAGCCGATCACCCCGGCCGTCTCCCGGACCCGGTCGGCCTGGTCCTGGCGCAGCCAGTCGCCGGCCGAACCGCCCACGCCGGGTTTGCTCCACGACACCGACGCCACCCCGGCGCGGGCCAGGGCCTCGAACTGCGGCCGGTACCGTCCGTCGTCCGTCGCGTCGACCGGGCCGTCCCCGTGCACGAACACCACCAGCGGCACCGGGCCGCTCAGTTGTCCGGGCAGCACCAGCACGCCGTCCAGGGCGCCGTCGTTGCCGGGCAGCCGGATCGTCTGCTCGTCCATGGCGAAGGTGCCGCCCCGCACCGCGAACCCGGCGGGCACCCCCACCAGCAGCAGCATCACGCCCAGGAGGACGAGCCAGCGTCGCATGATCCCCATCGTCGGGACGTCGAAGCGGCCCGGCCTCGTGACGGGGCCGGGCCGGATTACGGATGGGTCAGGCGACCGCGCGGGCGATCTGGGTGCGGCCACGGCGGGCGAACCCGGCCGGGCGGCCCTTGCGGGCCCGGGTGATCACGTCGTCGGAGCCCGGGTTGGTCCGGTTCACGGTGCGCCGCAGACCCGGATGCCGGGTCTCCCACGCCTCCCGCACCCGGGACGGCAGGTGCAGGTCCCGCCACACCCGGCGCAACGTGCCCGGGTTGATCAGATCCTCCACCTCCCCGGCGCCGGCGGCCTCGCACAGCACCTGCTCGTAGGCGTGCCGTAACTGGGCCGGATCCTCCAGGTCGTAGCGGCGCCGGCTGGGGTGCCCCGGCGCCATGTGGTGCGGCACCTCCAGGACACCGAGGCTGTGGCCGTGCAGGTCCTCGATCCGGTCAGGGATGGCGGGAGCCCGGGTCGCGGCGCTGCGGTTCTTACGGCCGTCACGGGCGGGGACGAACGACATGCCACTCAGGCTAGGCCCGCCCGTGGCCGCCTTCGCCCTTCTCCCGGCGACCGGTGACGCGAGAGCGCCGGAGTGCAAAATCGGTGGCGGAGTGGCGTGTGCGGTGCCAGGGTGAGGTGTCACAGCGGACTCACGAGGAGAGACGACGATGCGAGCAGCTTCCACGCTCCGGACCCCGACCCGTCCTACCGTGGAGATCTGCTTTGTCCTTGCTGAACCTCGGGATCGTCGCCCATGTTGACGCCGGCAAGACCAGCCTGACCGAGAGGCTGCTGTTCGAGGCCGGCGCGGTGGCCCGGCCCGGAAGCGTCGACGACGGCACCACCCGCACCGACTCGATGGATCTGGAGCGGCGCCGCGGCATCACCATCCGGGCCGCCGTCACCTCGATCAGCCTCGGCGGGCTCACCGTCAACCTGCTCGACACCCCGGGCCACCCGGACTTCATCGCCGAGGTCGAGCGATCGCTCGCCGTCCTCGACGCCGCGGTCCTGGTGGTGTCCGGGGTGGAGGGCGTCCAGCCGCAGACCGTGGCGATCTGGCGGGCACTGCGCCGGATCGGCGTACCCACCATGGTCTTCGTCAACAAGGTGGACCGGCGCGGCGCCGATGTGGACCGCGTGGTCACCCAGCTGCGGCAGCGGCTCGGCGCCCGCCCGGTGCTGTTCGGCGCGGTCACCGGCGCCGGCCGCCGGGACGCCCGGGTGCGCCCGGTCCCCCTCGACGCCGAGCAGGTGGTGGAGACGGTGGCCGAGGTCGACGACACGGTCGCGGCCCGCTGGCTGGACGGCGCGCCGGCCCGCGTCCGCGACGTGCGCCGCGCCGTCCGCCGGGCGGTCCGCCGGTCCGCACTCACCCCGGTGGCGTGCGGTTCGGCGATCACCGGCGCCGGCGTCCCCCAGTTCCGGCGGATCCTGGCCGACCTGCTGCCCCGCTGCCCGGAGACCGGCGGTCCACCGGCCGGCACCGTCTTCGCCGTCGACCGCGACACCCACGGCCGGCGGGCCTGGCTGCGGCTCTGGTCCGGGCAGCTGACCGTCCGCGACCGGGTGGCGATCGGTGCCGGCCGCCCGCAGACGGTCACCCAGATCGCGGTCAGCGAACCCGGCGGGGTGCTGGTGCGCCCCACCGTGGCGGCCGGCCGGATCGCCGCCGTCCGCGGCCTGACCGCCCGGATCGGCCAGCACATCGGCGAACCACCCCGGCGGCACCTCTACCGGTTCCCGCCACCCACCCGGCAGGCCACCGTCGAACCCGTCGACCCGGCCCAGCGCCTGCGCCTGTTCGCCGGTCTGGCCGAACTCGCCGACGAGGACCCACTGGTCGACCCGCGGCTGGACGAACAGCGATCGGAAGCGGTCATCCGCCTGCACGGCGAGGTGCAGAAAGAGGTGATCGCCGCGCTGCTGGAGGACCGGTTCGGGGTGCGGGTGCGGTTCTCCGGAACCCTGATCGCCTGCATCGAACGGGTCAGCGGCACCGGCACCGCCGAGGAACGCATCCGCGAACACGGCAACCCGTACCTGGCCGGCCTCGGCCTGCGCGTGGAAGCCGCTCCCGTCGGGCACGGCATCGAATTCCGCCCCGGCATCGAACCCGGCCGGCTGCCGGCGGCGTTCGTGACGGCCACCGAGGAGGGGGTGCGCGCGGCGCTCCGGCAGGGCCGGCACGCCTGGCCGGTCACCGACTGCGTGGTCACCATGACGTCCTCGCAGTACTGTCCCCGGCAGAGCCGCCCGCACCAGAAGTTCGACAAATCCCTGTCCACCATCGCCGCCGACTTCCGCAACCTCGGCCAGGTGGTGGTCGCCACCGCGCTGCGGCGGGCCGGCACCCGGGTCTGCCAGCCGGTCGAACGCTTCGACGTCAACCTGCCACCCCACGTGCTGGACGCGGTGACCGCCCTGCTCGGCCGGGCCGGCGCGGTCATCGACGACACCACGGCGGCCGGCGGATACCTGGAGGTCAGCGGCGTCCTGCCGTCCACCCGCGTCCCCGGCGTGGTGTCCGCCCTCCCCGACCTGACCGGCGGCGAAGCGGTCCTGACCACCAGATTCGACCACTACGCCCCGATCACCACCGGCCCGGCGCCGTCCCTGCCCCGCCGCGGCCCCGACCCCGCCATCCGCGAGGAGTACTTCCGAGCCGTCCCCCGCTGACCCCCAGCGTCCCCGGCGTCCCCGATGTCCCCCGGTGTCTCGGCGTCCCCGGCGTCCCCCGGCGTCTCGGCGTCCCCCGGCGTCTCGGCGTCCCCCGGCGTCTCGGCGTCTGCCGGCGGCCTGGCGTCTGCCGGCATCTGCGGCCATCCCGCGGCATCCGGCGCGCTTCCGCGGCGTGCGTGGTGCGTTTCGGTGCGTTCCGCGCCGGAACGCACCACGCGGCGTCCGCCTTTCTCCAGGTCGCCGCCCGCCACCGGGTTCACGGTCTTTCCCAACCCTCGGCGGTACGCCCCACGGCCCCACCGAAATCGGGTCGCCCCGTCTCGTCCCCGCGAGCCCGGCGACACCCCGGACCGTCCGGCGCCCGCCGGGCGAATGCGCCGGTCACCGGAAGTGCGGCCTTCCGGTGACACCTCACCGCACCCTTCTCCCCGCTACCCCGCCGCACCCTTCTCACCGCGCCCCCTCACCGCCACACCACCGCGCCCCTCTCACCGCGCCCCCTCACCGCCACACCACCGCGCCCTCCTCCCCGCGCCGCCCCGCCCCGCCCGGCACCGCAGACCACACCGTCACCCCACGCCGCCCCGCCCTCCTCCCCGCGCCCCGCACCGCCCCACACCGCACCGCCCCGCCCCACACCGCAGACCACGCCGTCACCCCACGCCGCCGCGCCCTCCTCCCCGCGCCCCACACCGCCCCGCACCCCGTCACCCCACCGTGCCACCACACCTCACCCCACAGCGTGCCCGCTCACGGGGGCTTTGCTCGGACAGCATTAGTTGGCTTTGGAGGAAGTACTTGCTAATCGAGAAAGTGAAGAGTAACTTTCTCTTCAAGCAAGTACTTTCGGCACGGGGACGAGGAGGACGGACGATGTCGACGACACCTACGCCCGAAGAGGCCCGCCAGACGCTGCGGGGCTACGACCAGCAGCGCAAGGACAGTGCTGCCGCGAGCGGCTATGCGACCGGCTACTGGATCGGCGCCGGTGTGATCGTCGCCGCGTTCGGAGTGTTCACCGACTTCAACCCGGACTGGGCCGGTTCCGGGAGCACCTGGTTCAGCGTGGCCCTGCTGGCCGTCGTGGTGGTGTCCAGCACCCGGTGGGGCAGTGCCCTGTTCGGCCGCCGGGTGCAGGTCCGCCGTCAGGCCACCGCGCGGCGCTGGCTGCTCGGCATGCTCGGGGCGGTGCTGGCCCTGGCCGCCATGTTGGCCCTGGCCAGCCTGGACCTACCGCACACCTTCACCGTGGTCGGCATCGTCTTCGGCCTTCTGCTGGCGATCGGCGGCCCGTGGTGGCAGCGCCGCACCCTGGCCCGCGAAGCAGCCCGGCCATGACCGACAAGCGTCCACCGGCGGCAGGCGACTTCCCGCCCCCGGCCGGCCGGCCGCTCACCAGCGATGACCCGCCGGCCGGCGGTGAACCGGCGGCCGGCAGTGAACCGTCAGCCGGCGGCGACCAGGCCGCCGCTGACGGGCCACGGTTGGAGCCGCTGCTGCTCGACCCGGCCAGGCTGTCCATCATGGCCACCCTGGCCGCGGCCGAGTGGGCCGAGTTCGGCTTCGTCCGCGACACGGCCGGGCTCAGCGACTCCGCCCTGTCGAAGCGGGTCTCCCAACTGGGCGACGCCGGGTTCGTCGAGGTTCGCAAGGGCTACGTCGGCAAGCGCCCCCGCACCTGGCTCAACCTCTCGAAGGCCGGCCGCGCGGCGCTACGCTCCCACATCGCGATGCTGCGAGTGATCGCGGAACAGGCCGGCTGACGCCGACCGACACCACAGCGCCCCATGGCCGCCGGCCGCGACGAGGCCCGGACCCCGCCGACCGAGTGGTGTTTCCGGTGCGATCCGAACCGACGAACCACGCGGACGAACCGGAGCGCCCGGCGGAACGGGGCTTTCACCGGGAGAAGAGCACGCGGTGCGGGCGGGTCGAGGCTCAGACGTAGTCCAGTGGGCGACTGTGGCGGAGTGAATACTCGGCGGCCCGATGGAACAGCGCCACGTAGAAGAGCAGCGGGTCGGTGATCGCCGTGGTCAACGCCATCGGGCCGGTGGGCAGGCCGGTCGGCGGACTCACCTCCGCCGCCATCCGGGTGATCGCCTCCCGGATGCGGTACGCGCTGGACACCGTCGTCACGTCGTCGATGTTGCTCGCGATCGGGAGTTCGATCAGGCCGGTGAAGTCGGCGGGGACGATGAGCAGGGCACCGAAGGCTTCTGTGGTGTCGTGCCTGGCGCACAACTCGGTGAAGGCGTCCATCGGTGGGACGATCTTCTCCTCGAAAGCCTCGGCCGCCGTCGTCGACGGGCGGGGGCAGGGCGGCAGACCTCGCGCGGCCAGCGCCTCGTTCAGCAGGGGTGCTCGTTCGTCTCGCGCCCAGTTCGAGGCGCTGATGTCGACCAGATAGATGCCCACTCCGGCGACTCTAGAGACCAGCCCCGGTTCGTGCGCGGACGTCCGGCACCGCACCCCGCCCGAACCGGCCTGGACCACCGCATTCGGCCCGGCGGGCGCCGGGCGGTCCGGTGTGACGCCTGGATCGCGCGGACGAGGCGGGGCGACCCGATTTCCGCCGGCCCGACGGGCGTACCTCCGAAAGGGTTGGAAACGACGCCCGCCTGGAGATCTTCGCGGGCCTTGGGAGGATGCGGGGGTGGGGATTTCGCCTTATCTGGCTGGGCTTCGGAAGCTGATCGGGCATCGGCAGGTGCTGCTGCCGTCGGTGTCGGTGGTGCTCGTCGGTGATGACGGGCGGATTCTGCTGGTCCGGCATGCCGGGGATCCGCGCTGGTGGGGTGTGCCGGGTGGGGCCGTCGAGATCGGGGAGACGCCGGAGATGGCGGCCGGGCGGGAGATTCTCGAGGAGATCGGGGTGCGGATCGGGGTTCCGCGGCTCCTGCGTGTGCTCGGCGGGCCCGATTTCGAGGTGACTTACGCGAACGGAGACCGGGTCGCCTATGTCACCGCCGTCTACCGGGCGGGGATCGACGGTGGGGTGCCGGCGCCGGACCGGGAGGAGATCAGCGAGGTGGGCTGGTTCGGCGTGGACGAGCTGGCGGGGCTCGATCTGAACAGGTTCAGCCGGGCGCTGCTGCGGGCCATCGGGATGTGCGGATGTGGTGTACCTTGCCCCGTGATCGACTGTCCGTCCACTTAGGGGGAAGAGTGTCCACGAACATGTCCCGCCGCGCCGCGCTCGGGCTCGGTGCCGCCGCCGCTGTCGCCGGTGCCGGTGTGAGCAGTCCCGCGCAGGCCGCGGTGTCCGGGCCGGCCGCCATCCGCAAGGTCTACAAGCGGGAGAAGGCCAGGGCCGGCGGTGTCTGGCACAGCCACATCGCGGCCGTCGACTCGACCGGTGCGATCGCGCCGATCGTCGAGGACACCGCCGACCACGTCATCCACGGCTACAGCGTGCAGAAGCTGTTCGTCGCCACCGCCGTGCTCGACAAGATCGACCGGGGTGAGCTGGCCCTCGGCGCCAAGCTGGACCTGCCGGCCGGCATCATCCTCGGCGGTTCCGGCATCTACCACCTGCACCGGGTGTGGGGCGACGACATCACCGTCGCCAACTTCCTCACCGCCATGCTGCTGGTCTCCGACAACACCGCGGTACGCATGTGTGGCCGCGTCGTGCCCGCCCTGGAGATCAACGAGATTCTGGCGGCCAAGGGCTGGACGCACACCCGGGTGGAGCCGGTCGCCAACCCGAACCGGTTCTTCCTCGGCACCACCACCCCGCGCGAGACCCACGACATGCTCTGGCGCCTGGCCACCAAGACCCTGCTCAGCCCGGAGTCCTGCGACTTCCTGCTCAGTGTCACCCGCTGGCTGAACGGCTACCACGACGGGGTGCGCCGGGTGATGTCGTCGCGGGAGCGGGAGCGGGTCGCCACCAAGTACGGTGCCGACTTCAACACCCTCGGCGAGTCCCGGCACGAGGCCGGCATCATGTTCGGCGCCGACGGGCTGCCGCTGCTGACGTACGCCATGTTCGCCGAGGGCCTGGGCGACCCGGAGAACTACGGGGCCACCCACCCGGCGGTCGAAGCCCACGCCAAGATCGGCCGGACGATGTTCGACAACCTGCCGGCGGTGGCCTCGGTGTCGACGGCCCGGAGCGGGCCGGTGCCGCGCACCCTGCCGAAACCGTTCAGCCCGGTCAACGGCGGCTGATCCGGCCCTTCGCCAGCGGTGGGCCCGGTCGCCGGGCCCACCGCTCAGTACAGCGTGATGATCAGATCCAGTCCGCGGGCGGCGACGTCGCGGCAGTGGTCGGCCCACGAGCGCAGGTCGCGCAGGTTCTGCTCGAAGCTCGCGCCGTACGCCTTGTACAGCCCGTCCGGCCGGTACGACACGCGCGCCGCCTCGACGTCCAGCCCGTCGATCAGCCGCACCGCCTCGCTCAGCTGCGCGGCCGTCGAACACCGCCACCCGATGCCCTGCCCGCTGACGGCGTGCTCGGCGAACCGTTCCGCCCCGAAGATCGCGCGATGGGCCGGATCCGGATCCCTCCCGATCGGGTCCAGCAGGTGTTCGGCCAGCTGATGGTTGCGGCCCTCGAACCAGTCGGCCCGCCACCGGGTCCCGCCGGGCACCACCGCCAGCAGCCGCCGGCTGATCTCCGGCAACTCCTCGCCCGGCCACGGCCGGCTGAACGGCGGCTGCCCGTCGGCGACCGCCCACAGCACCGGGTCGGCGCGGATGGCCCGGACCGGCTCCGCGTCGAGCGGCACGGCGATGCAGGTGAAGTCGAGTCCCATGTTCTTTCCACTGGAAGAGGGTGACGGCCGAGGAGAGCGCGAGCACTGAACGCCGGGTCCCCGGCGAACGAGGGCTCCCGAATCGAACGGAACGAGAAGGAAGCGCCCGCATGGCCTCGGCCGGCACGTCATCATCCGGGTAGCAGCCCGGTGATCCGGTCCATGGTGTAGACCTCCGAACCCTCCGGCAGGCCGTCCGGGGTGTGCACCCCGACGGAGGTGACCGGCCCGTCCGGCCGCTCGGCGAACACCACCGGCAGCGCCACCCGCGCGGATCATGGCATGCCCGACGGGGCCTCAGCCATCGAGTTTCGCGCGCCGGGACGGCTGCCGGTGTGCCGAAACCCCGAACCGCACGTCGCCGAGGCGGCGCTTCCCGACCCGACGGTGACCACCGCATTCGGCCCGGCGGTCGCCGGGCGGTCCGGTGTGTCGCCGGGGCCGCGCGGACCGGACAGGAGGATCCGATTGCGGTGGGGCCGGCTGGCGTACCTCCGTGGGGTTGGAAACGACCGCCTGGCCTGAAGCGGACAGCGGGTTTCGGGCGGGCGTGTGGGGTCAGGCTTTCGCCGGGTGGTGGCAGACGGCCTCCAGGTTGATGCCGTGCGGGTCCAGGACGAAGGCTCCGTAGTAGTCGTCGTGGTATTCCGGGAAGATCGCCGGTGGGAGCAGGTCGGTGGCGCCCGCTTTCAGGGCCGCCTGGTGGAAGGCCGTCACGTCGGAGCGGGTGTCGACGGTGAAGGCCAGGTGCATGTTGGTGCCCACGGTTCCGCCGTCGATCAGCCAGAAGTAGGGCTTCACCTCGGCCAGGCCGAAACCGGTCATCGCGGTGGGCTGGTTCGGGGTGGCGTTCGGGGGGATGTCCAGCATCCTGGTGATGCCGATGGTGGCCAGTACCGGCTCGTAGAACCGCAGCGCCGCGGCCAGATCGGGGACGGCTACGTTGAGGTGGTCGATGCGGGAACCGGAGCGGTCGAGTGTCATGCCGACCAGGCTGCCCGGAATAGAGGTCACTTTTCGACCGGAATCAGCGGCCGAAATGAATCAGGCCGGCCCAGTCCGTGACCGGGCGGTGCAGGGCGGACGGCTGGGCCTTGCGCAGGGCGTCGGCGGGGTGGTCGCCCTGTGCGATGTTGCCATGGAAACTCACCATCAGGTCGGAGGTGGCGCGGTCGGGAAGGTTCCATTGGGCGGCCACCACCGCGCCCGCGCCGGCCGCCAGGAAGGTGGCGGCCAGGCTGAACGCCTCGTCCCAGCCTCTTCCCGAGACGGCGCTGCGGCAGGCGGCCAGAACCACCAGGGCGGGGCGGCGGCCGTTGCGGGTGGCCTCGGCCAGGCGGTCGGCGCTGAGCCGGTCGCCGCCGTCCAGCAGCAGATAGGCCTGGTCGCCGTCGACGCCGCCGTGGCAGGCCAGGTGCAGGACGCCGCCGGTCTCGGTGTCGTCGGCGAGCCAGTCCTCCACCTCGGCGGCGGTCCCGGAACCGTCGACGCCGGCGGTCCCGGAGCCGTCGACGCCGGCGGTCCCGGGACCGTCGACGTCGGCGGTGTGGGCGGGACGGCCGATGTAGCGGGCGTGCGGGTAGAACCGGTCGTGGACGATCTGCGCCTCGATGCGGGCGGCCGGCAGGTCGGCGGCCTGGGAGCCGGTGTCGGGGTCACCGACGATCAGCGCGGGACCGGCGGTGGAGATCGCCGCGGTGGCGGCGCGGCAGAGCATCCGGGCCGAGGGGATGTACGAGATGGTGGCCCGTTCGATCGCGTACGTCTCCCCGGAGCGGGCGGCGTGCCAGGCGACGGTGCCCAGCCGGCCCATCGGGATGAGGACGAGCCGGGGATCACGGCCGGCGAAGTAGCCGTCCAGCAGGGGGCCCATCGCGACACGCCAGGCCCAGTCCTGGTCGTCGTGGAGTTCCGGGTCACCCAGGTCGCGGCCGTCGGTGGTGATGATCGCGATCCGGGGCGGATCGGTCAGGCCGGGTAGTTCGACGAACTCGGCCGGGCCGGCGGCCGGGACGATCACCGCGTGCCCGACCAGGTCGTCCTCCGGCACCAGGTAGATCAGCGCGTCGGCGCCGACCGTGGTCAACGCCGCCCGGATCCCGGCGCCGGACGGCGGGTCGAGGAGCCGGCGGGGTTCGACGAGCTGTTCGAAGACGGCCCGGCGCAGGGCGGCCGGTTTGGCGTCGAGCCCCTCGGGCAGCGCGGCCCACCGGCCGGCGAGGTCGTCGAGGCCGGCGGCGGCGAGCTGCCGGGGCACGTCCCGGGTCTCGGTGGCGGCGTGCAGGATCAGGGCGCGGCCGGCTTCCAGCGCGGCGGCCGCCCCGTCGGCGTCGCCGTCGCCGCTGTGCCATCCGGCGACCAGGAGCGCGTCGACGGCCGCCCAGCCGACCACCGCGGACGCGGCGGCGGTGTGCGCCTGCATCAGCACCTGCCACATGTGCCCGCGCAGGGCGGCGGTCCCGGCCTCCCGGGCCGCGGCGTCGTGCCCGGCGAGCCGGTGGCCCAGGCCCAGCCGCATGCAGATCATCGCCCAGTGCGGGTGCCCGGCCCAGCCGGCCAGGTCCCGGGCCTGTTCCAGGTGGCCGATCCCGGCTGCGACGTCGCGCAGCGCCCCGGCTCCGGGGCGCACCGACGTGCGGATGATCATCCGGGCCAGTGGGCCGGGCGCCCGGAGGGTGTCCTCGGCCCGGTCGAGCAGGGCGTCGGCGAGCATCAGCAGGTAGTACGGCCGAAACGGATCACCTTCGACGGCGTGCCGGACGGCGGTACGGAAGTCGCTGATCGCGAGCCGGCGCATCAGCGGGTGCCCCTGCCGGACGCTGATCATGCCGAGCTGGGCGAACAGGTTGGCGCGTTCCATGGGGGTGAGCTCCATCAGTGTCACGTCCCGGCGTAACCGGTGGATCGCCCGGGGTGACACCGCCTCCTCCGTGGCGAGCATCGCCAGGCCCCGCCGGACCGGCTCCGGCAGCGCGCCGGGGATCGACGGCACGGCGCCCGGCTGGAGGGTGCCCTCCGCCAGGAAGCCGGCCATCTCGATGTATTTCTCGATCAGCGCGGACTCCGGGCTGTCCGCGGGCAGTCGGGTCCGTAGTGCGGCCATGCGTTCCGGCAACCCGGTCAATGCCGCCACGTCCCGGTGGTGGTAGGCGGTCAACGGCTCGGCGGCCAGCCGCAGTGCCGCGATCACGTCGTCGTTCGCGTGCCCGGCCAGCCTGTCGATCGCTGCGGTCAGGTCGTCGGGCCCGACGCCGGGACGGCCCGTGGCCAGCGCGTCGAGCACCCGCTGGAATTCGGCCGCCGCCGCTGCCCCGTCATCCTCGTCCACGACTGACACTGACGGACCGGTCAGGGGGCCAGGGCGATCTCCTCGCAGCGGGCCAGGTTGCGGCTGATCGAGTCGGCGTCCAGGCCGAGCAGGGCGGTCAGCCAGATGCCGTTCTGGATCACGTCGACGTCGGCGGCCCGCCGGTTGGCCTCGGCGATCGGCAGTGCGGGGCGGGCGGCCCGGATCAGGGCGGCCAGCTCGGCGCGGTAGGCGGCCTGCGCCCGGGTGTTGATCTCGGCATAGTCGGGGTGTGCGGAGGCCAGGGCCCACAACTGCAGACGGAGCGAGAGGTACGCCGGGGTCAGGAACTCCGGGTCGGCGACCCGCCGGAGCGCCGTCCGCAGCCGTTGCCCGGGCGGCTGGGCCGGGTCGACGGCCAGCAGGGCGAGGTCCTGTGCCTCGATCCGCTCCAGGGCGGCCCGGATCAGGCCGGTCTTGTCGCCGTAGTAGTAGTTGACCAGGCCCTGCGCCACCTCGGCGCGGCCGGCCACGGCGCGGATGCTGACCCCGGAGATGCCGTGCTCGGCGAGCAGGGCGAGCACCGCGTCGAGGATCCGGCTGCCGCGCGCTTCTTCCACGTACCGGATCATAACGGGTTTGAACGATCGTACAAATCCATATACCTTCTTGAATATGTCGAGCGTGAGCAGGCGGGACATCGAGGACATCGGACTGGGGTATGACAGCGACCCGGCCCGGTCGATGTCACTGCGCTCCGGGGCGTATGTCGATCCGAAGTGGGTGGATCTGGAACGGCGGGCCGTCTTCGCCCGCACCTGGCAGTGGGTCTGCCACGCCGGGAGACTGCGCGAGCCGGGCGCCTACGTGGCGGCGACGGTGGCCGGGATGCCGATCGCCGTGGTCCGGGACCGGGCCGGTGAGCTGCGCGCCTTCTGGAACGTGTGCAAGCACCGCGCCCACGAGCTGCTCAGCGGCGAGGGTGTCACCCGCACCATCGTGTGCCCCTACCACGCCTGGGTCTACGACCTCGACGGCAAGCTGCGCAACGCCCGGCTGACCGGTTTCGACACGTCCGGCATCCGCCTGGACCGGATCGGGGTGGAGGAGTTCGGCGGGTTCGTCTACGTCAACCTGGACCCGGCCGCCGCTCCCCTGGGCGTACAGGCGCCGGATCTGGCCGCCGAGATCGCCCGCTGGGCGCCGGACGTCGAGGATCTGGTGCACGCCAGAAGGCTCACCTACGACATCCGGTCGAACTGGAAGAACGTGGTCGACAACTTCCTGGAGTGCTACCACTGCCACATCGCGCACCGGGAGTTCGTGGCGCTCGTCGACATGGACACCTACCGGGTGCGCACACACGGGATCTGGTCCAGCCATTTCGCCGAGGCGGGCAGGAGCGACAATCCGGCGTACGACATCCGGGGCGCCTCGGTCACCCAGCACGCCGTGTGGTGGCTGTGGCCGAACACCTGCCTGCTGCGCTATCCGGGCCGGGGCAACTTCATGGTCCTGCAGATCGTCCCGGACGGCCCCGATCGCACCGTGGAGACCTGGGACTTCTGGTTCGAGACGGCCGAGCTGGAGCAGGCCGAGGTGGAGGCGGTGCGCTACATCGACGAGGTGCTGCAGCGGCAGGACATCACCATCGTGGAGAGTGTGCAGCGCGGCATGGCCACCCCGGCGTACGACCAGGGGCGGATCGTCGCCGGCCCGGCCGGTTCAGGGCTCGGTGAACACGGGGTGCACCACTTCCACGGGCTGCTCCTTCAGGCGTACGAGGCGGGCGTGGCTCTCACCGCCGGGGATGGCGGTGCAGACGGCGAGTGACTGCGACCGGTCCGGGTCGATCACATCCAGCACTGAACCCGGTCAGGCTCGCCGGGCGAATCTCTGCCCGGCGAGCCAGTCGCCGAAGGTCTGCGTTCCGCGCGGCCCGTCCGCCGTGGGGAGCAGGCCCCCGCCGCTCATCCCGCCGGGGAAGTACACCGGCAGGACCGGGCGCTTGCGGGCGCCGCCCGCGGCCATCAGGCGCCGGGCCATGTCCGGCAGGGTCTCCCGGCGCGGCCCGGCCAGCTCCGGGGCCATCCCACGGGGCGTGGAGGACACCAGCCCGGCCAGCCCGGCGGCCACCTCGCGTACCGCAACCGGCTGGACTCCTCCGGACGGGACCAGCGCGACCGGACCGGGAACGCCGGCCAGAAGCTGCCCGGCGAACTCGTGGAACTGGGTGGCCCGCAGGATCGTCCAGGGCACCGCGCCCTCCCGGACGATCGCCTCCTGCCGCAGCTTGCCGGCGTAGTAGGGGTTCTTCACCCGGTCCACGCCGACGATCGACAACGTCACCAGGTGCCGGACGCCGGCCCTCGCCGCGGCGCCGGCCAGATGACGGCCAGCCCGGTCGAAGAAGTCCACCGCGACCGCCCGGCTCATCGTGGTCACGTTGCTGACGTCGACGATCGCGTCCGCCCCGGCCAGCGCGGCGTCCAGCCCGGCCCCGGTGACCAGGTCGACTCCCCCGGCGCGGGACAGCGGGACCGCCGCGTGCCCGCCGGCCTCCAGCACCGCCACCACCAGCCGCCCGGTCAGTCCCGTGCCCCCGGCAACTGCAATCCTCATGGTCGTCCCCATCCCTCAGCGAAGTGTTCCGGAACAGGGACGACACAGGCCACCGAAATGTGACGGCCCGCCGCGAACCGCGGCTCGGCCGAACGACCGATCGGTTCCGTGACCGGGGCGGCTATCTTGGGCTCGGGAGGGCAGCCGCATGTTGATCACCATCACTTCGCCGGACGACCCGAGCCTGTTCCGGCTGGCACGCTGGCTCGAAGAGGACGGCCATCACGTCTCCGCCCGGTCGTCCGGGTCCCGGCCCGGCGCGCAGAGCCCCCTGGACCTGATCGACGTGGTGGTCAGCAACACGATGGCGCTGGGCTCACTGCTGGTGTCCTACGCGACCTGGCGGGCCGCCAAACCCCACCCGGAGAACCCACGCTTCACCTTCCGGCGCGGCGACGTCGAGATCAGCCTTGAGAACCCGACCGACGAGGAGATCAAGCGGGCGGTCGAGGCCCTCTCCGACGAGGAGCCGTGAGACTGCCCGATCCGGCCCGCTCCCGGGCCGTCCTGATCGGAGCCGCCCGGTACCGGAGCATGGCCGACCTGCCCGCGGTCGCGGCCAACCTCACCCGGCTCGCCGACCTGCTGAGCGATCCCCGGGTCTGGGGCCTGTCACCGGAGCACGTGACGGTGGTGCCCGAACCGGAATCCCCCGGTCAGGCCCTCGACCAGGTGCGGCGGGCGGCCACGGCGGCCGGGGACACCCTGCTCGTCTACTACGCCGGGCACGGTCTGCTGGACGACGACGACAACCTGCTGCTCGCCCTGCCGGGGACCGATGTGCGGCGGCCGTACACCGCGATCCGCTTCGACGACCTGCGGGCCCAGGTGCGTGCCGCCAGCCGGGGGTCGGCCCGGGTCGTCATCCTGGACTGCTGCTACAGCGCGCGGGCCATCGCCGGCGGGATGGGGCCGGACGGCACCGCCGCCGACGACCTGAAACGGCACGCGGCGGTGGACGGCACCTATCTGATGGCGGCCGCCGCCGAGACCAAGATCGCGGTGGCACCGCCCGGGGAGACCTACACCGCGTTCACCGGCGAGCTGATCAAAGTGCTGGAGGAGGGTATCGACGGGTCCCCCGAGCTGATCACCGTGGATCAGATCTTCTGGCAGGTCCGTGGCGAGCTGGAGGCCAAGGGGCGGCCCCGGCCGGAACAGGGCACCCGCAACGCGGGCGCGGCGATCGTGCTGAGCCGCAACCGGGCCGCCCGCCACCCCGGACCGGCCGCGGCCCCGCCCCCGCCGGTGGTGGCCCCGCGAGTCGAACTGCCCGCCACCATCGCCGCCGTGATCGCCGCGGCCGCGCGGCCCGGCGCCGACGCGGATCAGCTCCTCCACACCGCCGGTGCGGTCAAGCCGGATCAACAGGTGGCCGGCCTGGTGCTGCGACTCGACGACCGGGACGCCACCCGGGTGCTGGACGGCGTCGCCACCCGGCCGCTGCCGGACATCGAGGCGATCCTCGATCTGCTCAAGAGTTTCGGAGCGGCGGAGCGCGTGCGCCTCCTCCTGACGCGGGTGGCGGCCGGGTCGCCGCAGCGCACCGTCGAACTCGTGGCGGCGCTCGCCCGGACCGATGCCGGACTGGGCACGACGCTGCTCGACCACGCGGTCGCGGCGGCGGCCGACCGGCCGCACGCGGTGATCGACCTGGTGGCGGGCCTGTCCCGGCGCGGGATGAAGGACGCCGCCGACGCCGTGGTCGCCGGGGCGGTCACCCGGCTGAGCGGCCCGGCGGCGGTCGAGGTCGCCGACGCGCTGCGGGAGGTCGGACGAGACGCCGACGCGGTCCGGTTGTACGTGTCCGCGCTCGCGGAGATCGCCCAGCGCACCCCGGAACAGGTCGCCGCCGTCAGTGCCGAACTGCTCCGGCAAGGGCTCACCGGCGACGCCGAGGAGTTGGTGACCCGAGCCGCCGGGCGCAGCCGCCGTGTGCGGATGCTGAACGCGCTGGCCGCCGATCCGGCGCTCGCCGGCCTGCGATCCGGCCTGATGGCGACGCTCGGCGCCAGTCTCGGCGCGACGGAGCGGCATGCACTGGCCGACGAGCTGAGCGCGAGTGGCGGCGACCCGCTCGACATCTACCTCGCGGCGGCGGCCTCCGGGCCGGTCGAGGTGATTCTGGGCGGCCTCGGGAACATCCTCGACCAGGACCGGCCCCGCGACGCCGCCCGGCTGGTGGAGTGGGCCGCCACCCATCGGCCCGCCGACGACCTGATCCGGCTGAGCGAGGGTTTCACCGAGCCGTACCGTGCCGGACTGCTACGGCGGCTGCTGGCCGGGATCCCCGGGGCCGAACTGGCCGCCTTCCACGAGCGGGCCCGCGAACGGGACGAGGACCTGGCCGCCGCGGCACTGCGCGAGATGGGCACCCGGCCGCCCGCCGAACGTCTCGGCCTGGCCGCTGAACTGGCCGCCCGGAACGAGATCGGCCTGGCCGCCGGGCTGCTGAACGAGCACGCCGACCCCGGCGCGCTCACCGGAGCCGACCGCGCCCACCTGCTCACCGCCCTCGCCCCGGCCCCGGGCACGCGGGACCTTCAGATCAGCCTGGCCGTGGAACAGTTGCGGACCGACGGCCCGGCCGACTGGTCACTGGCCGCCATGCCACCCGAGGTGATCGAGGCGGTGGCCGGCGCGGTGAACGAGGAGGCGCTCTGGCGGTACCTCAGCCACCGCTCCGGGGACGAGTGCGCGGTCGTCCTGGACACCCTGCCGAACCCGGCCCGGATGCTGAGCCGGCTCGCCGGCAGCGAGGTGAACCTGGTCGCGGAGGTGCTCAGCGGCCTCCAGCGCACCGGCCGCGGCCGGCTCGGCAACCAGTTGGCCGAACGGTACCGGGCGATCGCCTCGAAGGGCGACGCCGCCCGGGTCGGTTCACTCCTGCGGCACGCCGGCGCCGAGGGTGTCGTCCAGCGGTTCCTGGAGGGCCGGCTCTGGCTGCCGCCCAGCCAGGCCGTCGACACGGTGGCCGTGGCGGTGGCGGACTACCTGCACCGGGTGGACCTCCGGGGCCAGACGTGGCGTTTCCCGGTCGATCCGGCGATCCGCCGGGAACTGGCCGGCACCGGCCAGCTGGCGATGGGTGAGACCGGTCTGCTGGTGTGGCAGTGGGCGATCGCCCCGGTGCGGGAGCGGATCGTGTTCACCGCCGAGGAGGTGCGGCCGTGGGGCGGCCGGCCGGTGGCCCGGATCCGGAACATCACCGAGGTGGACACCCACGACCGGGGCCTGACGGTGACGTCGTCGCGGGGTTCGGTGATGTGGAACCTCGACTCGATGTTCCTGGCCCCGGCGCTGCGGGACGTCCTGCTGGCCCTCCGGGACCTGGCCCGAGAGGCCCGCGCCTAGGGTCTGCCGGCCACCGCGCCGACCGGACCCGCGGGGGTGGGGCACCCCCGCGGGCCCGGCTTGTCAGCCGTCGATGCCGTGGACCGGCGGGACGGTCAGGGTGCGCTGCTCCGGCGTACCGCCGAGGATGATCTCGCGGAACGCGGTGTTGTTGGTGATGTCCAGCTCGGCCAGCTTGTTGTCCGGGTTGGCCAGCACCTCGATGAAGTAGCTGCCGTTGGGCAGATCGGTGATCTCGAACGACTGGCCGGGACGATCCTGGCTGTACGTGTCACCGTTGCCGATGTCGAGCACCTCACGCACCGCGACCACGGTGTCCGCGCCGCACGAGGTCTCCAGCGAGGTGTTCTCCGGCTTCCACTTGGCGCCGGCGATGGTGTAGTCGACGGCGTCGGTGTTGGCCAGGCAGAACGCCTCCTTGCCGCTGCGCACGGCCAGCTTCTTGTCGGCGGTGAGCAGGTTGTACTGGGCGAAGTCGGTGAAGTGCCAGTGCTTGTGGCCCTCCCGCGGGTCCCACTCCATGGTGCCGGCCTCCTTGGAGCCGACCTGGTTGCCCTTGGCGTCGAAGAAGTACTGGTAGGCGTCCATCAGTTCGGTGCCGGACCGGCGGAAGCCGTCGACCAGCAGCGGGGAGGTTCCGGCGTTCCAGACGGTGGCGCCGAAGTTGACGTACGTCTTGCCGTCCTCCTCCTCGGAGAGCGAGATGCCCCAGGCCGGCAGCGACCGCAGGTCCGGCTTCGGGCCGTTCTTCGGGGCCGCCTTGAGCAGGCTGGTGGGGCGTTTCGCCGGGGCCCGGAACTCGGGCAGGTACGACGACACCTGGCGGGTGGCGTCGCCCTCCCCGCCGTGCAGGCCGTGCTCGCTCGCGGCCGCGGGGACCGGCTCGTCGGCGGCCGCGGCCTTCTTCGCCCGCGCCAGTCCGGCCTTGTCGTCCTGGGTGGCGTCGACGACGGTGACGGCCACGGTGGCCGACGACGAGGACGCCGGAATGCCGAACAGTTTCTGGTACGCCGGGTTCACGGTCGCCGTGGCGGTGTACTTGCCGGGCGCCAGGTCGAGCGACGACGGGCCGCGCCCGTCGTACCCGGGCTGGTCCACGATCTGCGCGTTCCAGCCGGCCTGCACACCCCACACCCCGCCGAGGGTGAACGGGTTCCAGCCGTTGCAGCCGCTGGGGTACGGGTTGGTGGCCGGCGCGTCCGGCCGGGTCCGCGCCGAGCCCCACGTGTTGCCGCAGAACGGGGTGGAGTACTCGGTGACCGGCTGCCCGGCCTCGTCCACGATGCTGATCTTCGTGAAGTCCTTGAG
The DNA here is from genome assembly GCF_050589265.1 of Actinoplanes sp. G11-F43. Lineage (NCBI taxonomy): Bacteria > Bacillati > Actinomycetota > Actinomycetes > Micromonosporales > Micromonosporaceae > Actinoplanes > Actinoplanes sp. G11-F43. The sequence goes on along the minus strand of NZ_JBNZCE010000036.1, from coordinate 6,217 downwards.
GCCGTGGAAGTCGGCGACGATCCCGGCCGGCAGCGCGACCCGGGTCTTCCTGCCGTTCTTGACCACCACCTGCTCGGCGGTGATCGGCTTGTCGTAGCCGGTGCGCTTGGCCCAGATCTCGAACGGGTCCTTGCCGGCGATCACGTGCAGGCCCAGGTCGAGCCCGAGCCAGACCTCACCGTCGTAGTCGTAGCGTTCGGCGGTGACCGCGCTGGTGGCGGCGACGAAGGCGAGCGGCGGCGGGGTGGCGGCGGCCTGGGCCACCCCGACCCCGGCCGCGGTGAGTGCCAGCGTGCCGGTGACGGCGCCCAGCGTGAGCAGGCGTGATCGGCGCTTCCTCGGTTCGGTCATGCTGTCCCTCCGGTCGGGCGGCCGGTGGTGGCCCGGCCGCTGCCGGACCATCCAAAAGGGACACCTGTGAACATCCTGTGAAATAGATGGCCGTTGGCACGAATCCGGGAGACATCGAGAACGATCAGTCCCGCGGGAAGTCCCACAGCAGATAGGCGCCGACCTGGGTGAAGCCCATCCCGGTGTAGAGCGGAAGCCCGTCCGGGGTGGCTTGAAGGACCGCGGTGGCCGCTCCCCCGGCGGCGCCGTCACCGATCACCCGCGCGGTCACCGCACGCCCGAAGCCCCGGTTGCGGAATTCCTCGCGAACACCGACAAAATAGACGCCTATCGTACGATCCTTCGGTACGGCCACCCCCACGCCCACCGCCACGCACCTCCCGGTCGCGTCCCGTCCCAGGTAGAGCCGGAACCGGTCGTCGGCGATCGTCTCCGGCCCGGCGATCGGGTCGAGCAGCTCAGGCGTGTACCCGAAGGCGCCGGTGGCGCACTCCACGAACTCCCGCACGTCGTCCACCGTCGTCGCGACCGTGACGGTCAGCCCGTCGACCGGCGCCGCCGCGTCCTGGGCGGCCACCGCGTCCCGGCTCAGAATCGGGTAGAGCGGCTCCCGCCCGGTCCCGCGCACGCTGGTGACTCCGGCCGGCCCGGAGCTGACCACCCGCCAGGGCAGTTCCCGCTTCCCGAAATACCCGGCCGCCTCGGCGATCGACTCGTCGTCGTCGGCCGCACAGTGCACCTGGTTGAAGGCGGCACTCGCGATCCCGGTGTCGACCATCACCCCGCGGGGCAGCTTCCAGTAGGTGCCGCCGGCACACCGGGCCAGGTGAAGCCAGAAGGACAGATGGTTCGTATGCAGTTCCCGTAACACGCCATCATGCTATCAGCGCGGTAGCATGGAAGCATGCTCTATGCGATGCCGACGCTGGACGCCGCAGACCTCCGAGTGCTGGCGGAGGTGGGTGCCATGCGCTCCGAAATCGACGTGCATCTACGCGCCAAGCCTCGCTGGGAGGGGCAGCTGCGCCGAAGCCTGTTCGCCGCCGCCATCCAGGGATCCAACTCGATCGAGAACATCTCGATCGGGGATTCGGACGCCCGGGCCCTGGTGGAGCACGCTCCGATGTCAGCGGCGGCCGACGACGAGACCCAGCAGGCGGTCATCGGTTACCGGGACGCGATGACGTACGTCCAGCAGACGCCGTTGATGGGGTTCTTCGACTACTCGGAGACCGCGCTGTCGGCCCTGCACTTCATGATCACGAAGTATCAGCCGCAGAAGTGGCCCGGCCGCTATCGGGCCGGCGGGATCTTCGTGCCGGGCCCGGACCGGTTCGAGCCGATGTACACCGGACCGGACCCGGACCTCGTCCCCGGCCTCATGCGGGAGCTGATCGACTGGCTGCGCGCCGGGGACCCGGACGCGCCGGCGTATGCCCGGGCCGCGATGGCCCATCTGAACCTGGTGGCGATCCACCCGTGGCGGGACGGCAACGGGCGGACGGCGCGGGCGCTGCACACCCTGGTGCTCGCGCACAGCGGGGAGCCGGTCCCGGAGTTCTCGTCGATCGAGGAGTGGCTGGGCGAGCAGATCAACACGGTGCGGTACTACCAGGCGCTCCGTCTCACCCAGGGCGGAGGCTTCCAGCCGGGCCGGGACACCGGCCCGTGGATCAAGTTCGTCTTCACCGCGCACCACCGGCAGGCGCAGCGGGTCCGCCGCCGCTTCGAGTGGACCGTGCGATTGTGGGCCGATCTCGCCGTTCTGGCCGGTGAGCGGGGGCTGGCCGAGCGGACGGTGGCCGCCCTCTACGCCGCGGCGGCCGGTGAGCTGCGGCGCACCACCTATCAGCAGGACGAGGGGCTGAGCCGGGACCAGGCGATCCGTGACATCCAGACGCTCACCCGCGCCGGGCTGCTCACCCCGCACGGCCACGCGACCGGCCGGGTCTACCGCCTGGCCGGGGTGGCCGACGAGATCTCGGAGGCCGCGGTCGCCGCCGTGCGCGGGCCGGGCCGTGACCCTTACCTGGAGCCGTTATGAGTCCTGTTTCCCGGCGGCCTTGGCCTCGCGGCGGCGGTCGATCGTGTCGACGAGTTTCTCGCTGACCTCCCGGCGGGCCTTGCGGAGCAGGAAGACCGAGAGCACCAGGCTGGCCGCCATCGCGATGATCGCCCGCAGGAAGATGTCCATCTCCAGCGGGAGCAGGGTCAGCACCAGGAAGACCGCGAGGAAGAGGCCCAGCCGGGCGGTGGCGAGGAACAGCACGGGACGCATGCGTTCCATCATGACCGACCCGGCTGGGAACTCTCTCAGGAGACCCGGCGGAAGGTGGCGTCGGCCCGTTCGGTGGTGGTGCTGACCGGGTCGATGCGGAGGACATAGTTGCTGTGCCGGATGTACCGGTCCGGGAAGTTGTACGACTGGAACGACTGCCACGAGCTGTCGGCCAGCCCGGCGACCTGCCGGAACGTGGCGTCCTGGCGGTACGTGGTGGTGCCGGTGTTGGGTTCCAGGCGGAGCACGTAGTTGTTGTGCCGCAGGTAGTGGCCGGGGAAGTTGACCGATTCGAAGGAGACGGCACCGCTGTCGGCGAGGCCGGGCACGATCCGGAACTGGGCGTCCAGGGCGGGCGTGACGGCCGGGTCGACGCGGACGGCGTAGTTGCTGTGCCGTACGTACCGGTCGGGGAGGTTGTAGCTCTGCAGCCGCTGCACGGTGACCGCGCCCGGGTTGCCCAGCTCACCGGAGGGGCCGGCCTGGACCGTGGCGTTCGAGACCGGCACGCCGAGGCTGGGGGTGCCGTCCGGGTTCCAGGCGATCCGCTGGGCCCGGCTGGTACGGGTGGTGCCGCAGCCCTGGGAGGCGGCGTCGTTGGCGTGGTAGACGATCCAGTCCTCGGTGCCGTCGGGTGACTTGAAGAAACTGTGGTGGGCCGGCCCGTACACCCCGTTGGTGTCGTTGCGCTGGAACAGCGGGCTGGCCATCTTGGTCCAGGAGCTTCGTGCCAGGGGGTTGGAGCCGGTCAGTTCGAGCGACCCGATCTTGTAGTCGGGGGTGCCGCAGTAGCTGGCCGAGTAGGTCAGGAAGGTGCGGCCGTTGCGCTGGAGCGGGTACGGGCCCTCGTTGACCGGGTTGCCGACACGTTCCCAGGCGTACGTCGGTTCGGAGATCAGCGTGCCGATGCCCGCCGGGGTCCACGGGTTGGTCAGCCGGGTGATGTAGAGGCTCTGCAACCCGCCGTTCTCGAACCCGCTGTTGTTGTTGAACGCCGAGTAGACGAAGTAGTTGATCCCGTTGACGGTCAGCACGCTGCCGTCGATCGACCATCCGTTGTTCGGCATCAGGACCAGGGCGCCCTTGTAGGTGTACGGCCCCATCGGGTCGCTGCCGGCACTCTCCAGCACGTGCTGTCGCTGGCCGCCGCAGCAGGCGCTGGGCCCGGCCGAGTAGTAGAGGTACCACCTGCCGTTGAGCAGGTGCATGCTGGGCGCCCACATGTTCGACACCGCGTTCGGCTGGGACATGGTGAACACGGTGGTCTCCGGGGCGGTGCGCAGCCCGGCGAGGGTGGCCGACTTACGGATGTAGATCCGGCCGGTCCAGGTGGTGGCGGTGTAGTAGTAGCTGCCGTTGTGGTAGCCGAGCCAGGGGTCGGCGCTGTTGGGCGTACCGACGATGGGGTTCTGGAAGTTCGCTCCGGGGGCGGCGCTCGCCGGTGTGGCGGGGGCGGCCACGACGAGGGCGATCATCATGAGGACGGCGGCGATGGCACGCATGCGGCTCCGTTCGGGGGCACGTTAGCGCTCACATGGATGGCCGGAATATTACAAGCGTCGATATGCGCGCGCAACGAAACGATTTCGCCGATGTTTCTTGACGTGACATCTCATCGACGGGCATGTTAGCGATCACACGTCCCCGCCCCCGAAGGAAACCCCCATGCGAAGAGTCGTCTCGGCCGTGCTGGCCGTCGCGGTGATGCTGCTGGCCGGGTTCAGCGCCCCGGCGCACGCCCAGTTCATCACCGTGAACAACCCGGTCATCAAACAGCGCGCCGACACCGCCGTCTACAAGCACACCGACGGCTACTACTACATGACCGCCTCGGTCCCCGACTACAAACGTCTCGAACTGCGCCGGGCCACCACCCTGCAAGGCCTGGGCAGCGCCGCCACCAGCAACGCGTTCGTCGCCCCGGCCAGCGGAGCGCTCAGCGGCTGGATCTGGGCGCCCGACATCCAGTACGTGGACGGCGCCTGGTACATGTACTTCTCCGCCTCCCCGAGCAGCGCCGTCTTCGACCAGCGGCTCTACTGGGTCCGCAACACCAGCGCCAACCCGATGACCGGCACCTGGAGCGCGCCCCAGCGATTCAACACCGGCTGGGAGTCGTTCCAGCTGGACGCGGCCTCGTTCGTGAACCGGGGTGTCCGCTACTTCACCTGGGCGCAGGACAGCCCGTCCACCAACTTCAACAGCCACATGTACATCGCCCGGATGAACGGCCCGACCGCGATCACCGGCGCCGCCGTGGAGATCGCCCGGCCCACCGTCGCCTGGGAGAAGGAGGGCGTGGCCGGCGTGGTGGAGGGCCCGTCGCCGCTGGTCAAGAACGGGCGGGTGTACATCGCGTACTCCGCCTCGGCCACCGACTCCCGCTACAAACTCGGGCTGCTGTCGTCCTGGGACAACGTCGATCTGCTCAACCCGGCGTCCTGGTACAAGCACCCGAACCCGGTGTTCCAGACCGCCAACGGCGTCTACGGCCCCGGCCACGGCAGCTTCACGGTGGCCGAGGACGGCGTCACCGACATGCTGGTCTACCACGCCCGCGACTACGCCACCCCGACCCCGGACGCGCTCACCGACCCGAACCGGCACACCCGGATGCAGCAGCTGCTGTGGCGGGAGAACGGCGACCCGTTCTTCGGCCAGCCGATCCCCAGCACCGTGGTCAACCCGGGCATCCGCGGCCAGCACAGCAACCGGTGCGTGGACAACTGGAACCGGGACACCACACCCGGCGCGCTGGTCCGGCTCTACGACTGCAACGGCGGCACCGCCCAGCAGTTCGAGCTGAACTACCGGGCCGGCACGTACTACGAGATCCGTAACCGCAACACCGGCACCTGCCTGTCCAACATCAACGCCGGCACCGCGTCGAACGCCGACGTCGGCCTGTCCGCCTGCAACGGCTCCACCGCCCAGCAGTGGATCGTGCAGGACCGGAACAACGGCTGGTTCTCGCTGCGCAACGTCGCCGGCAACATGTGCCTGGACAACTTCGAGTGGAACGCCGCCAACGGCGCCCGCCTGTCCCTCTACGCCTGCAACGGCCTGGCCGCCCAGTTGTGGCGCCTGGGCTGAGACCCGGGGCCGGGAGGTGCCCACCGCCTCCCGGCCGTCAGCGCCCAACCTCTCCCCGGACGGCAAGCCGGTGTCCACGCCCCCGCCCCAGGCCACCGCGCCGCGCCACCAGGGCCAAGATCAAATACCACATTCAAACCCTTGAGAGGTACGCCAATCGGCTCCAAGCAAGACGGACCGTTCTGTCTGGTCCGCGCAAGGCGTCCGACACACCGGACCGCCCGGCGACCGCCGGGCCGAATCCGGTGGCCCAGGCCAGACCCCTCAAGCAGATCTCGGCGGATTCCCCACCGCCCCACCGCCACCCGATCCGCCTCCCGCGGCAGATCTTGGTCGGTTTTCCACCCACCGGAAAGAGTCTTGTTCTCAGCGGCCTGATCACTCACGGTCAATCCCTCATGCGGCGACCCGCTCGGCTGAGATCTTGGTGGATTACCACCGGAAAGAGCCTTCTTCTTCGTTGGCAACCGGCCCCCGGCCGATTCCCCGCGCGGC